>NZ_JBBBQR010000005.1:0-268785 GCF_037136835.1 Pectobacterium sp. 1950-15
CGGATCAATGCAGGGCTTAACCTCAATGTTGTGACTGGCTTGTTTAGTCCAGCGCCAACACCGACACCCACATTGGCCCCTGACCAACGGCGTAACGCGCCAGCGGTTGCAGATTGCCCGTATTCTGATCGATGTGATACACCTCGATGTGCTGAGATTTTTGGCCTGCTGAAATCAGGAACTCACCGGTGTTGTCGATATTGAAACCGCGCGGCTGCGTTTCGGTCGGCTGATGACCGGTCAGCGTTAACGTGCGGCCGTCTTCAGACACCTGGAAAACGCTCAGCAGGCTGGCAGTACGATCGCTGATATACAGGAAACGACCATTCGGCGTAATGTGAATATCTGCCGCCCAGCGCGTGTCGCTGAAACCTGCTGGCATGGCATCCAGCGTTTGTACTTTCTGCAATTCGCCGCTGGCTGCATCCAACTGATATACGTCTACCGAACTGTCCAGTTCATTCACACAATAGGCAAAACGCTGATTGGGGTGGAAAGCCATATGGCGTGGGCCAGCCCCCGCTACCGTCGTCATTTCGGCCTGACGATGCACACTCAATTCGCCCGTCTCATCCAGATCGTACAGGCGGATGCGGTCTTCTTTCAGGCAAGGAGCCCACACAACAGTATTCGTTGGATCAATATTGGTAGAGTGGCACCCTTCGAGTCCGTCCAGTTGTTGGATCGGCTCGCCGACAACGCCATCAGCACCAATCGGGCTAACGCTAACGCAAGCACCGCTGTAAGACGCGCTGAACAGGAAACGTCCGTCATTATCGGTAGACAGGTGCGTCGGGCTACCCGGTAAAGACGCCACACCCGCTTGCGCTAATTTACCCTGCTCATCAATACGATAGCTCAGAACCCTGAAATCAGGACGTACGCCGACATACAGATGACGCTTATTCGGTGCAATCACCATCGGCTGAACTTGCCCTGGAACCTCAACGGTCTGCAATAATGTCAGATTTCCCTGAGCACCGAGCTGCCAAACGTGGATCTGTTGGCTTTCCGGGCTGGCGACATAAACAACTTGCTGCATCGTATTCTCCTTATTTCACGCGAATGTGACGGCTCAGGAAGGCTCAAAAGCGGTTCATTGAAAGGATAACGAACTTGCTCAACCTGACGCACGGTATACCATAAATGACCAATCACTCTATTCTACAGAGACAGCGCAAGGCTACTATTGATTTAAGCAATGGCTGATTTAAGTCATGACTGATTGATACGGCAGCGTCCGCATGTCCCTATTTTTGCATCGTTCATGTTTTACGGACTTTAGGTTATGACCACGTTTGATTCGCTGTTTTCCCGGCTGTCGCGTTCCGCTTTCCGCCAGCGTTTTACGTTGGGTGCCAAAGAGCGTGACTATTGCTACAGCAAAGGTAAGGAAACGATCGCCACCCACGCCGCCGATTTTATCGCGCGTAGGCTGGCACCGGCGGATCCGGCCAATGATGGCAAGCAGACACCGATGCGCGGCCATCCCGTGTTTATTGCACAGCATGCCACCGCAACCTGCTGTCGGGGATGTCTGGAAAAATGGCATCACATCGCCCAACACCAGCCGCTGAGTGACGAAGAGCAGCGCTATGTCGTTGAAGTCATTCTGTACTGGCTGGAAAACGATTTGATCAGCAGACGCTAAAGATGCAGCGATGACAAATAAAGCAAAAATTATGACGGCGAATCGTCAGAGATAATCAAGAAGAGAGAGAATGAATGAAATAAGAAAGGTCAAGATTGAAAGTGGCGGAGGAGTAGAGATTCGAACTCTAGAACACTTTCGCGTCGCCGGTTTTCAAGACCGGTGCCTTCAACCACTCGGCCACTCCTCCGCAATGACGCGCACTATAAACAGTACATCGCACATTGTAAAGCCGCGTTTTGGTCAACTGCTTAAAAAATAGATGATAAACCGTTGAAAGCATAGAAAATCGACAACGGCATTGCCAAACTGTCTGTTTAGCTTACTTTTCCGCCGCCGCACGACACCTTTCGCCATCAAATGGACCTCAGGCACTTTTATCTCGTTGTTGTCTGTCTATTTTTCGCCGCGTCCTTTATCGTAAGGCTCATTCGATATCCACATTTTTATTTGCGAGACAACGATGACCTACCGAGTAATTGCACTTGATCTTGATGGTACGCTGCTGAATCAACAGAAAAAAATCCTGCCCGAATCGCTTAGCGCACTCGCGCTGGCCCGCCAGCAAGGTATCAAAGTGATGATCGTCACCGGGCGCCACCACTCTGCCATTCACCCTTTTTATCAGGGATTGCAGTTGGATACGCCCGCTATCTGCTGTAACGGCACCTATGTCTATGATTACCAGAAAGGCCAGGCATCGCACACCAATCCGCTCTCTGTTGAACAGGCAAAAAATGTCATCACGCTGCTAGAAGAATTTGATATTCACGGGCTGATGTATGCCGATGACGACATGTATTATCAGTACCCTACCGGACACGTAGTGCGCACGCTAGCGTGGGCGGCTAACCTGCCGGAGCAACAGCGTCCTCGCTTTGCACAGGTGGAAAATCTGGTGCGTCAAACGGAAGCATCGCACGCTATCTGGAAATTCGCGACCACGCACGCCGATGTCCCCACGCTGAACCATTTTGCCGCAGAAGTAGAAAAACAGCTCGGACTGGCCTGCGAGTGGTCGTGGCAAGATCAGGTTGATATTGCTCAAACAGGCAACAGCAAAGGCAAACTGCTTCAGCAATGGCTTGGCGAACAGGGCATCAGCATGAAAGACGTCGTGGCATTCGGCGACAACTTTAACGATATCAGCATGCTGGAAGGCGTAGGATTAGGTGTCGCCATGGGCAACAGCGCCGACGAAATCAAAGCGCGTGCCGATCTGGTGATTGGCAGCAATGAGGAACCCAGCATCGCCGATCTCATCCGCACCCGCATTCTGGCATAACCAACGATGATGCCATCAGGCGAGTGAGTCGCGCCTCACTTTGCCTGATGGCGTTTGACTATCAAGCTGACTTACAGCGCATTGCCCAGCACCTGTCTCAAGTAAGCGCCTGCCCCCATTAATCCCGGCTGTTCATGGGTAATCAGGTACACGGGAATATCCTGCATATAGCTTTTAAACCGCCCTTTGTCTTCAAAAGCTGCCCGAAAGCCGGAAGCTTTAAAAAACTCCAAAAAGCGCGGTACGATACCGCCCGCAATATACACACCACCAAATGTGCCTAAATTTAACGCCAGATTGCCACCGAAGCGTCCCATGATGACACAGAATAGCGACAGCGCGCGGCGACAATCCACATCCGAGTTGTTGACGGCCCGTTCGGTAATATCTTTCGGCTCCAGCGCCTCTGGCGTGCGGTCATCGGACAGCACCACGGCACGGTAAATATTCACCAGCCCCTGCCCAGAGAGTAAGCGCTCTGCGGAAACGTGCCCCAGCGACTGGCGCAATACCGCCAGAATGTTGTCTTCTTCGTCGCTATTAGACGCGAAATCCACGTGCCCGCCCTCACCCGGCAAACTAATCCATTGACCGGCAGCATGCACCAGATGAGCGACGCCTAACCCCGTACCTGCACCATATACGGCAACGGGCTTACCCGGCACAGGCTCCCCGCCACCGAACTGGAGCAGACTCTCACTCCCCATCACCGGCACCGCCATGGAAACGGCGGTAAAGTCGTTGATGACCTCAAAGTGGCGTAAGCCCAGGCTCGCTTTCATTTCAGCGATGGAAAATGCCCAGGTGTGGTTCGTCATCGCCACCCAGTCACCGGTAATCGGGCAGGCAATCGCGATACAGGCATCCTGCACCGTAACCTGTCGCGAATCGAGATAATCACGGACGGCCCCTTCCAGAGAAGGGAAATCCAGCCCGGAATAAGTCTCGATTTGCGACAGCTCGCCCGTCATGGCATCACACAGCGCCAAACGCGTATTGGTGCCACCGACATCGCCCACTAAAACAAAGTGCGTCATTCTTCTTTTCCCCTCAAGCAAAGCAGATACCCGATCATTGCGCGAAAACAGCCAGCTACGCTATGGCTATATAACTTTCTAGTGATAAGGATCTCATTTATGGCTAAAAGCTGCGGTTAAGTTAAAAGTAATCGATTACATTTAAAAAACACAGATTGTAATCGATTACTTTTAAGAGGGATACCACATGGTTTCTTCATCTGAAAACACAGCTACCAAATCGTTACAACCGGCCTTCGTAGTTCCCAGACTGTCACTCATGATGTTTTTAGAGTTCTTCATCTGGGGTTCATGGTCGGTTACGTTAGGCCTGGTTATGACACAGCATAATCTGGCTGCCATGATTGGCGACGCCTTCTCCGCCGCACCGATCGCCTCGATCCTGTCCCCGTTTGTACTGGGTATGGTGGTCGATCGCTTCTTCCCCTCGCAGAAAGTCATGGCGCTGCTGCATCTGGCAGGCGCTGTCATTCTGTTCTTTGTACCCAACGCGCTGATCAGCGAGAACGGCACACAGCTGCTGATCCTTCTGTTCGCCTACACGCTGTGCTTTATGCCTACGCTGGCATTAACCAACAACATTGCGTTCCATAACCTGAGCAACAGCGAGAAGAGCTTTCCTGTCGTACGGGTCTTCGGCACGATCGGCTGGATCGTCGCCGGTGTCTGTATCGGAATGGCGGGCATCTCCGCAAGCGTCACTATTTTCTACGTTGCTGCCGCATGTTCCGCCATTCTGGCGGCCTACAGCCTGACGCTACCGCATACCCCTGCCCCCGCAAAAGGCTTGCCGCTGGCGCTGCGCGATCTGTTCTGTGCCGATGCGTTTGCGCTGCTGAAGAAAAGCCATTTCCTGGTGTTTGCCATCTGCGCCATGCTGATCTCTATTCCGCTGGGCACCTACTACGCTTACACCGCATCCTTCCTGAGCGATGTCGGCATCAGCAACGTCAGCACCGCCATGTCATTCGGCCAGATGTCCGAAATCTTCTTCATGCTGATCATTCCGCTGCTGTTTAGAAGACTGGGCGTGAAATACATGCTGTTCATCGGCATGTTGGCGTGGTTCGTACGCTATGCGTTCTTCGCACTCGGCGTGAGCGAAGAAACCCGCTGGCTGCTCTATCTCGGCATCCTGCTGCACGGCGTGTGCTATGACTTCTTCTTCGTCATTGGCTTCATCTACACCGACCGCATCGCCGGAGAAAAAATCAAAGGTCAGGCACAAAGTCTGGTGGTTCTGTTCACCTACGGTATCGGCATGCTGCTCGGGTCACAGGTTTCCGGTGCAATTTATAACCGCCTCTTCGACAACGGTGCGCTAAATGAGCCCGCGATCTGGACGTCCTTCTGGTGGATCCCCGCCGTTGCCGCTGCCGCTATCGCCATCATTTTCCTCTTCTCGTTCAAATATAAAGAGGAGCGGGCCTAACCGTCTGATACAGATTATTTAAGGAGAAAACGGGATGAGGCCGCCTGGGGCACCTCATCCCAACGTATTTTTCGCTACGGCTATCGCAATCGTGCAACGGTACTCATAACCTCAACCCCGTTGCCAAAGGAGGTAATAATGAAAACGTTAAAAGGACCGGGTATTTTTCTCGCCCAGTATATTGGCGATCAGGCTCCCTTTAACACGCTGGAAAATCTGGCGCAATGGGCAGCCGGATTAGGCTTTAAAGCGCTGCAAATTCCCTGTAACCATCCACATATTTTCGATTTAGCAACGGCCGCCGATAGCCAAACTTACTGTGATGAGGTGAAAGGCCTGCTGGCACAGCACGGGCTGACCGTCAGCGAACTGTCGACCCATCTGGAAGGACAGCTCGTTGCCGTCCACCCCGCGTATGACGATGCCTTTGATGATTTCGCACCACCGGCTTACCGCCGCAATCCACAAGCTCGCCAGCAGTGGGCTATTGCGGCAATCAAGCAGGCAGCAAAAGCGTCTTCACGCTTAGGCCTAAGCGCCCATGCTACGTTTTCCGGTGCGCTGGCCTGGCCCTATTTTTACCCTTGGCCACCGCGTAAAGAAGCCCTGATTCAGGAGGCTTTTAAAGAACTCGGCCGCCTGTGGACGCCGATCCTCGACTGTTTTGACGAGCACGGTGTGGACGTGTGCTACGAGCTTCACCCCGGAGAGGATTTACACGACGGCGTGACCTTTGAACGCTTCCTTGATGTCGTCAATCATCATCCACGCGCCAACGTTCTTTACGATCCCAGCCATATGCATTTGCAGCAGATGGACTACCTCGGCTTTATCGATCGTTACCATGCGCGAATCAAAGCGTTCCATGTGAAAGATGCGGAATTTAACACGTCGAGCAAAAGCGGCGTCTACGGCGGCTATCAGTCATGGGCTGAACGCGCCGGGCGCTTCCGCTCTCCGGGAGATGGTCAGATCGATTTCGGCGGCATCTTCAGCAAGCTGGCCCAATACGACTACGACGGTTGGGCGGTACTGGAGTGGGAATGCTGCCTGAAAGACAGCAACTGCGGGGCGAAAGAAGGGGCGGCTTTTATCAATCGCCACATTATTCCCGTCGCAGGACGCGCTTTTGACGATTTCGCCGCCACCCGCGACGATCGCCCGTTGGTAAGAAAAATGTTGGGATTAAAAGAGGAGAACGCAGAATGATCCGCGTTGGCATTATTGGTTCCGGTTTTATTGGCCCGGCACATATAGAAGCGATTCGTCGCCTTGGTTTCGTTGAGGTGGTGGCGCTGGCAGAAAACTCGCTGGATATCGCTCAGCAGAAAGCCCTCCAGCTCAATATTCCTCATGCCTACGGCAGTGTCGCTGAGTTGTTAACTCATCCAGACCTCGACGCGATCCACAACTGCACACCAAACCATCTCCATGCCGCGATCAATAAACAGATTATTCAGGCCGGCAAGCATGTCTTTTCGGAAAAGCCGCTGTGTATGACCAGTGAAGAAGCGCGTGAACTGGTGGCGCTGGCGGAAGAAAAAGGCGTTGTTCACGGCGTCAGCTTTGTCTATCGCCAGTTTGGCATGGTGCAACAGGCTGCCAGCATGATTAAGCGTCAGGAGATCGGTCGCGTCTTTGCGGTACACGGCGGCTATCTGCAAGACTGGATGCTGCGCGATACCGACTATAACTGGCGCGTTGAACCGGAGTACGGCGGCATTTCCCGCGCGGTGGCCGACATCGGCTCGCACTGGTGCGATACGGTGCAGTTTATTTCTGGCCGGAAAATTGTCGAGGTTTTCGCGGATTTCGCTATCGTCCATCCGATCCGAAAATCCAACCGGAACGGCACTGCCACGTTTTCATCGTCCGATGCGCCACCCGAGTACGACGACAAGCCGGTCAAAACCGAAGATTACGCGACGGTTTTACTGCGTTTTGATGATGGCAGCCGCGGTTCCTTTACCGTTTCTCAGGTCAGCGCAGGTCGGAAAAACCGCCTGACGTTTGAAGTAAACGGCAGTGAACGATCGCTGGCCTGGGATCAGGAAACACCGCAGCAGCTGTGGATCGGTCATCGTGATAAGCCGAATCAACTATTGTCGGACGACCCTGGGTTACTGAACCCGGAAGCAGCCGCCGCCGTCCACTTCCCCGGTGGACATATCGAAGGCTGGCCGGATGCCTTTAAGAATATGATGGCGAATTTTTACGCCTATCTGCGCGACGGCAAACGTCCGGGCGTCGATCCGTTCAACTTTGCCACCTTCTATGACGGCGCGAACATCATGTTCATCATTGATGCCATCGTACAAAGCCATCAGCAGCAAACGTGGGTGAAGGTCGCTAATTAAGGCATCAGGCCGTTCATTCTCTTATGTTATTCATCCCGCAGGTGCGACGCCTGCGGGATGCAGCCAGAGATATTTATGGTAATCTGCTCAGCCAAGCATAAGTAGCGTGAGTGCCTTCTGAATTATGTCGATTCAAAAAATAGCACGGATAGCGGGTGTTTCGGTCGCCACCGTTTCACGGGTGTTGAATAACATCGATACCGTGAAGCCGCAAAACCGGGAACGTGTTCTCAATGCGATAAAAAGCAGCAACTATCAGCCGAACTTACTGGCCCGCCAGCTGCGTACCGCACGTAGCCATATGCTATTGGTCATGGTTTCCAACATTGCCAACCCCTTCTGCGCCGATGTGGTGAAAGGTATCGAGGCGGAAGCGGAAGAAAACGGCTACCGCATTCTTCTGTGTAATTCAGGCGCCGATATTGTTCGCGCCCACTCCAGCCTGCAATTACTGTCCGGTAAAATGGTCGATGGCGTAATCACCATGGACGCGATTTCAACGCTTTCCGCGCTTCAGGACATGATTGGCACCGCCCCTTGGGTACAGTGCGCCGAGCATGACGATACATCCGCTATTTCATCCGTTGGGATTGATAACGCGGAGGCATCCCGCTTTGTGATTAATCACTTTATTGGCAAAGGCCGTCGCCGTATCGCCATGATTAACCACGATATGAATTATCTCTACGCCCAGCAGCGAGAGAAAGGTTATCGCGATGCACTCGCGGAAAATGCGTTTGATTATGACAAAGTCGAATACGCCAGCACGTTAAGCTATCAGGGTGGAAAGGCGGCAATGGCGGCGCTGCTTAACGCGCCGGATCGGCCGGATGCCGTCTTTGTGGTGTCCGATACTTTGGCAGCAGGCGCACTGTCGGCAATCTGCGAGGCGGGGCTGAGCGCGCCGCAAGACATTGCGGTGATCGGTTTTGACGGCTCGGAGCTGGGTTACATCACCTCGCCCCAGCTCAGTACCATTCAGCAGCCGTCCGCACATATCGGCAGAGAAGCCGTGAAGCTGCTATTGCAACAGATTGACCAGCCTGACAGCAAAACAGAAAAACGCTTACTGGAATGGACGTTTGTCGAACGGGCATCCAGCTAGCCCACGCAACATTTACCTTTCGCTATCCCATTTCTGACCACCTGCGGTCCACTGACCGCAGGTGGATAGCGATTCCTTACTTACTCTTCACCTTACTCAGCTTTTCATACAGAGACTGGTAAGCAGCGGAAATAATGGCCTGCGGATCTTTCGGCAAGTCATGCTCAGCAACAAACCATTGCGTGCCCGCTCTGGACGCTGCCGGGATAATCTCTTCCCACGCCAGAATACCCTCGCCCGGTGGGGCAAAGTTCATTTCATCATCGCGGATACCGATGGAGGTATTGTCTTTCGCATGAATCGAGTAGATACGCCCTTTGTAGTGGCGCAGGAGACGCACCGGATCCTGCCCTCCCCGGGATACCCAGGCAACATCCATTTCCAGCATCAGATTCTCTGGCTCCGCGGCATCTAACATGATTTCCAGCGCCGTTTTACCGCGATACTTCTTCATCTCAAAATTATGGTTGTGATAAGCCAGTTGCATGCCCTGCTTCTTCAATTCACGCCCAAGATCGTTCATTTCCGCACCAAAGCGCTGCCATCCCTCTGCGCTATTCGGCCGGTCTTCAACATTGAGCCACGGCACGATAATCATGCGGTTGCCAATCGCTTTGTTAAAGGCGACAACCTCAGCCATATTGCTTTTCAGTTCGCCAAACTGGACATGTGCAGCAATGGCTTTCAACTGATATTTCCCCAGTAACCCCTTCATTTCTGAAGCGCTAATACCGTGCGTCCCCACCAGCTCAACGGCCTTAAACCCGGCATTGTGTGCCATGGAAAATTGCTCATCGAGCGTATTCAGGCTGCGCAGTGTATACATCTGCAACGCTATTTTCTGGTTTTCCGCCGGGCGCTCAGCAAGTGCCAAACCTGATGAAACCATTAATAACAGCGGTATAGCGAACGCTCGGCGCAATAACGTCATACAAGGCATGTCCTTCTCCTATTTTTATCCCGTAGCACAGGTGAAAATAAAAAGTAATCGATTACTTTTCATGATGAAAAAATAATAACGCGGAGATAATTTATCTGACTACCTTGTTCACACGGTAGAAAAAACGAATTGAAAATCACTCTCAATATTCATTTTGTTATCTTAGTCACAGAATAGCGCGAGGTTAACGCATCAAACCGAGCGATGTGGCACTGCCGCACCGCTCAGCCTGTATTTATGCCGTAATCGACACGCTCTTAACCTGCGCATAGAGCGTTTGCCCAGGATGGAGTGCGAGATCGTCCCGTGCCCACGGTGTGATACGGGACCACAGCGTCTGCTGACCGACCGCGAGTTTTACTTCAACCTGTCCGTCGACATCAAGGTATTCCACCACGCTGGCACACAGCACATTACGGATACTGCTTTTTTCCGGCGGCTGTAGTACCAGAGAGACATCAGCAGCATTCACACGAATGCGCAATGCAGCATCCTGCGGCAGTTCAACTTTACCGACCCATACCTTCTGGTCGCCTAATGCCAGCGCCGTCATCGCGTAATGTTCATGTTGAGCCAACACGCGCGCACTCAGAATACTGCTCTGCTCTTCTTTCGGTAACCAGGGGCGCAGTGCGCTGCTGGCCCACACCTCTTCCAGAACCCCTTGTGCTTTCACTTTGCCTTTATCGAGCACCACGACACGATCGGCTAGTCGGACAATCTCTTCCAGACTGTGGCTGACATACAGAATCGGAATATTGACCTCTTTCGCCAGACGCTCCAGATACGGCAACAGCTCACGCTTTCTGGGCAAATCCAACGACGCCAGCGGTTCATCCATGAGCAGCAGTTCCGGCGCAGTCAGCAATGCCCGACCAATCGCGACACGCTGTTTTTCTCCACCAGACAGCGTCCGTGGATAGCGATTCAGCAACGGTTCGATACCCAGTAAATTGACGATGTCATCGAACTGCGATTCCATGGTCTCAGCCATACCGTAGCGCAAATTGCCACGTACGCGATAATGCGGAAACAGGCGGGCGTCCTGAAATACATAGCCGATTCGACGCTTTTCCGGTGGAATAAAAATACGCTGCTGCGTATCCACCAAGACATGATTATTGAGCACAATTCGCCCGCTATCTGGGCGAGTCAGGCCAACAACGGCATTGATCAGCGACGTTTTCCCCGCCCCGGACACACCGAAAATCGCGGTAATCCCGTTCGCGGGCAGTTCAGACTGAACGCGGAGTTCGAGGCTGCCCAGCTGTTGATGAAAATCGAGTTGCAGCATTATCCCCCCAACCGCTTGCGGCTCCAGTTTGTTAACCATTCCGATGCCAACAGCGCTGCCAGCGACAAGACAATGGCAATGATACACAGTCTTGCTGCATCAGCCTCCGCGCCGGGCGTTTCAATCAGGGTATACATCGCCAGTGGAATGGTTCGGGTTTCGCCGGGAATATTAGAAACAAACGTAATTGTCGCGCCAAATTCACCAAGCGAACGGGCGAACGCCAATACGGTTCCCACAACAATGCCGGGAAAAGAGAGAGGTAATGTGATGGTGAAAAACACACGCCAGGGTGTGGCACCCAGTGTTCGTGCGGCCTGTTCCAGATGCTTATCGACAGCATCCAGTGACAGCCGAATCGCTCGAACCATCAGCGGGAACGCGACAATCGCCGACGCTAATGCGGCTCCGCGCCAGCTAAAACTAAAGCTGAAGCCGAACCAGTCATAGAGCCAGGAACCGATTACGCCGCGTCTTCCCATCGCCACCAGCAGCAGATAACCAATGACCACTGGCGGCAACACCAGTGGTAAATGGATAATGCTATCTAACAGCGATTTACCGGGGAATCGACAGCGCACCAAAATCCACGCCATCAGTATCCCAAACGGCAAGCTGCATGCCACCGCCACAACGGAAACTTTGAGGCTCAGCTCAACCGCCTGCCATTCGTAATCACTCAGCATCATTAACGTGGCGCGAAGCCATAGCGTTTAAATACGGCTGCCGCTTCCGGCGTTTTCAGGTAGTCATAAAAACCGGTAACCGCTGGGTTTTTATGTTCTTTTACTATCGCCATCGGATATTCAACAGGCTTATGGCTCGTTGCCGGGAATGTACCGACAACTTTAACTTTGTCGCTGGCAACCGCGTCAGAACCGTAAACAATGCCCAGAGGCGCTTCTTCACGTTCCACCAGCGCCATGGCTGCACGCACGTTGTTCGCCCGCGCCATCAGCGGGGAGAGTTCATCCCAGGCTTTCAGATTCTGTAACGCTTCTTTGGCATAGATGCCGGCAGGCACATGATCCGGGTCGCCAACAGCCAGACGTCCGCCTTTCAGCAGACTTTTCCAGTCAGTTTTATCGTCAATGTTGAGATCTTTCTGCGCACTCGCCTTCGGCGCAATCACCACCAGCTCATTGCCCAGCAGCGTGTGACGCGTGGCGGTATCCATCAGGTTTTTGTCCTGCGCGTAGTCCATCCACTGTTGGTCAGCGGAGATGAACAGATCGGCGGGCGCACCTTGCTCAATCTGACGTGCCAGTGTTGAAGAGGATGCGTAAGACGCCACGACGGCAACGTTTTTCTCTTTCTGATATTGCGTGGCAATGTCCTGCAACGCATTCGTCAATGATGCGGCGGCGAACACGGTAACTTTATCTTCTGCTGCCGCAGGCAGCGCCATTCCTGCACTGAGGGTCAGTGCGGCAAACCATTTTAACCATTGCTGCTTCATTCTTGTCTCCTGACAATTATCGTTGTGTAAATAATGATATAACGAATTATGAAGCAGTGTCATGCGCTTTAAAGAGGTAGATTACCCGTCATACTTCAAGTTGCATGTACGTTGGCTGCGTTCACTCACCCGAATCACTTACCTGAGTAAGCTCATCGGGACTCCTTCTCTTGCCGCCTTCCTGAAACTCGAATTATTTAGGGTATATAGGGAGTAGAAAAGAAATGTCCGGCAAGAAGCCGGACATCAAAATAGAAAAGGATCGTGAATCAGTGCTGATTCTTTGCGCGCTGACCGTCGGAATGGCCGATACGGGACAACACGTTAAACACTTCGCCCAGGCAATAAATCGCGCCCATGATAATCACCATCATCACAGGAACCATGGCAACTGCAAACAGCAGGCTCTTCAATAACTCCAACATGCTTACCTCACTTATTGCAACGGTTACCGCTACTTTAGCCCGTCTATCCCCGTCATACTTCAAGCTGCTTGTGCGTTGGCGCCCTTACTCACCCCAGTCACTTACTGGTGTAAGCTCCTGGGGATTCGCGCGATTGCCGCCTTCACGCAACCCGAATTATCTAGGGTAAAATGCGCTATTTCACTGTAAGCCGAGATCGTCGTAATTGCCACGTAGTCTACCGCAGTAATAGAAAATAGTGCGTCTATTTGTGCGATTTGCCCCTGATGAAGAAAATAGCGACAATACAGAGAATTAAACTCACCAACGGTGCCCTCACTATGCAGGCTGAAATTCTTCTCACCCTGAAACTCCAACAGCGTTTATTCGCCGATCCGCGGCGCATTGAATTGCTCAAGCAAATTCGTCATACCGGTTCAATCAGTCAGGGCGCCAAGCTGGCAGGGATTAGCTATAAAAGCGCATGGGATGCCATCAATGAGATGAATCAATTGGCCGAACAGACCATCGTCGAACGTATGACCGGTGGCAAAGGCGGTGGCGGGGCTCAGCTCACCCGCTACGGCGAACGTCTTCTCCAGCTGTACGATTTGCTCGCGCAGATTCAGCAAAAAGCCTTTGATGTCTTGCAGGAAGACGGGTTGCCGCTGGATAGCTTACTGGCAGCCATCGCGCGTTTCTCGCTGCAAACCAGCGCGCGTAACCAGTTTTTTGGAACCGTGCTCGCACGCGGTGAAGAACAGGTGCAACAACACCTGGATCTTTTACTCGCCGATGGTAAAACAACGATCAGCGCCCTGATTACGCAACAAAGCGCCGAGCGCCTGCAATTACAGAAAGGGAAAGAGGTGCTGGCACTGATTAAAGCACCGTGGATCGATGTGTACGCTGCCACGTCCGCTGCCCCCGCCGTTGATAACGTCTTATCAGGGCGAATTCAGACCATTCAGCACGGTGTGGAAAACAGTGAAGTTCTGATTACGCTGACAGGGGGAGAAACGCTGTGCGCTATGGTGCCGAACGCCCTGCTTGAGCAGCAAAAGCTGCAACAGGGAACGGACGTAAAGGCCTGTTTCAAGGCCGACAGGGTCATCATCGCCACGCTTTGTTAACATTTACCTTGCTTAACATTGCTTATCGCCGTCTGACGAAGGATAGAAAATGTCATTGTTAAAAATCACTCAGGGGCTGTTTCGTCTCAGCGACACCCGCATGCTGCGTCTGGACGAACTGACGCTCGACGAAAACCAGTGTTGGGCCTTTGTCGGGGCCAACGGGAGTGGTAAATCGGCGCTGGCGCGGGCGCTATCCGGCGAGCTGCCGCTATTGCGTGGTGAACGAACAACGGGATTCCAACGCCCCGTTCGTCTGTCGTTTGAACAATTACAAAAACTGGTTTCCGACGAATGGCAACGCAATAACACCGATCTACTGAGTGAAGGTGAAGATGACACCGGCCGCACCACGGCAGAAGTGATTCAGGACAGCTTCAATAACCCCGCACGTTGCCAACAGCTGGCACAGCAGTTTGGTATTGCACATTTGCTGGAGCGCCGTTTCAAGTACCTCTCTACGGGGGAAACCCGTAAGGCGATGCTGTGTCAGGCGCTGATGCCCCAGCCCGACTTGCTGATTCTGGATGAGCCTTTTGATGGGCTGGACGTTGCCTCGCGTCAGCAGCTTGCCGATGAGCTGCGGAAACTAGCCGGTACGGGTTATACGCTGGTGCTTATCCTCAATCGCTTTGACGACATCCCTGACTTTATCAACCATGTTGGTGTACTGGCAGACTGTACGCTGACCCGCCTCGGCGAGCGTGAAACAATCCTCTCAGAAGCGCTGGTGGCTCAGCTCGCGTTTAGTGAAAAACTGTCGGGAAGTTCGCTGCCAGAACCGGAAGATCCGCAGCGATACATGACACTTCCCGCTGACGAGGCCCGCATTCGGCTGCGTAACGGCGTAGTGCAGTATAACGATCGCCCTATTCTGCATGAGCTGACATGGGAAGTGCTACCTGGACAACATTGGCAGATTGTCGGCCCTAATGGTGCAGGAAAATCGACGCTGCTGAGTCTGATTACTGGCGATCATCCGCAAGGCTACAGTAACGATCTCACGCTGTTTGGCCGCAAACGCGGCAGTGGGGAAACCATCTGGGATATCAAGCGCCACATCGGCTACGTGAGCAGCAGTTTCCATCTGGATTACCGCGTCAGCACCAGCGTGCGCAACGTTATCCTGTCAGGCTTTTTTGACTCTATCGGCATTTATCAGGCCGTTTCCGACCGTCAGCGCCACCTGACCGAACAGTGGCTCGCCTTGCTTGGGCTTAATGGCGCGATCGCCGATACGCCATTTCAGTCGCTCTCCTGGGGTCAGCAGCGTCTGACGCTGATTGCTCGCGCGTTAGTCAAACACCCCGCCCTGCTCATTCTTGACGAACCCCTACAGGGGCTCGATCCGCTCAATCGCCAACTGGTGCGCCGCTGGTTGGATATCCTGATTGGCGAGGGCGAAACGCAGCTCCTCTTTGTCTCTCACCATGCTGAAGATGCGCCAGAGTGCATCACGCACCGGCTCACTTTTGTCCCGCACAACGACATCTATCGCTACCAAATTGATGAACTATGTAAATAACGCCTAAAAACAGGGATGATAACGCTACCACAAAATAAAATGTAGGGAAGCAAGCCAGGCTCATTTACACTGTAGCCTACGCTTTACTACGCTTATTTGTGGAAAAACTATCGATAACAAAGGCAGATTCTCGCTGCAGATCACCTTTTTCAGCGTCTAGCCATGTTATTTTGCAGCATTGCGATAATAGGGGTCATTATGAACGTTCTCGTCACAGGTGGTAGCGGTTACATAGGAAGTCATACTTGCGTACAATTGTTGGCTGCCGGGCACACTCCCGTCATTCTTGATAACTTGTGCAACAGCAAGGCCAGCGTCGTTAAAACCATTACACGTTTAACCGATAAAACGCCTATTTTTTATCAGGGAGATATCCGCGACAGCGCACTGCTGGACGACATTTTCGCTAAGCATTCAATTGATTCCGTCATTCACTTTGCCGGCTTGAAAGCCGTGGGGGAATCGGTGCGTGAACCGCTGAGTTATTATGATAATAACGTCTACGGTACGCTTGTGCTGGTTGAGGCTATGAAGAAAGCAGGCGTGAAAAACCTGATTTTTAGTTCCTCCGCCACCGTCTATGGCGATCAGCCGCGCACGCCCTATCAGGAAAGTTTCCCGACGGGGCACCCTGCCAGTCCCTATGGCCGTAGCAAGCTGATGGTCGAGCAAATCCTGCAAGACTTACAGCATGCAGAGCCGGAATGGAGTATTACGCTGTTGCGTTATTTCAACCCGGTTGGCGCACATCCATCGGGTGAGATGGGCGAAGATCCACAGGGTGTGCCCAATAACCTGATGCCTTACATCGCTCAGGTTGCCGTCGGGCGTCGCGACTCTCTGGCGATCTTCGGTAATGACTACCCTACCGTTGACGGCACTGGCGTACGCGATTACATCCATGTCGTCGATTTGGCTGACGGTCATATCGCCGCCATGAACACGCTGCAAAATCGTGCTGGCGTGCACATTTACAATCTGGGAGCCGGTGTAGGCTACAGTGTATTGCAGGTCGTTGAAGCCTTTAGTCAGGCTTGCGGTAAACCACTGCCTTACCATTTTGCCCCGCGTCGTCAGGGCGATCTGCCAGCTTATTGGGCAGATGCCGAACGAGCAGCAAACGATCTTAACTGGAAAGTCACACGCTCATTGCAAGAAATGGCGCAGGACACCTGGCGCTGGCAATCCAACCACCCCAACGGTTACGAAGAAGCCTAACGGCGTTTTTTTACGTCAGATGACACATTAGGGGAAGATAAGCAGAGCTGATTCAGACCGTCGACGAACCCATCTACGGAACGAGAATGGCGAACTTTGTCAGCAAACTCATTTCTGCTGAATTCCCCAGCATTGCACGCATCGATCAACGCTCTCTATCTTGTCGGGCCTCTACAGGAGCAAGTCATGTTGAATGAAAGTCTTACTATGCTGGCACCCGATGGCCAGCCGTTTCAATTAACAACCTTGCAGAATCAGGCAGGCATGCGCGTGTGCCTGATGGACTGGGGTGCAACCTGGCTTTCCTGTGAGATCCCGTTACCGGAGGGTGAGGTGCGAGAGGTGCTATTGGGCTGTGCATCACCCGAGCAGTATCCACAACAAAGCGCTTACCTCGGCGCATCGATTGGCCGCTATGCCAACCGCATAGCCAAAGCCACATTCAGTCGAGAGACCGAAACCTTTCATCTGGTTCCGAACCAGAATGAGCATCAGTTGCACGGTGGCCCGGAAGGCTTCCATGCTCGCCGCTGGCGAACCGTCAGTCAGGATGCAACGCAGGTCACTTACCAACTGCACTCACCGGATGGCGATCAGGGATATCCAGGGCACCTCAACGCACAGGTGACCTACGCGCTGACCGAACATAATTCGCTGGAAATCTCGTATCAGGCGACCGTGGAGAAAGCCTGCCCTGTCTGCCTGACTAACCACGCCTATTTCAACCTTGACGGCGATCTGACTGACGTACGTAAACACCAATTGCAGCTGTTTGCCGACTATTATTTACCGGTCAATAGTTCGGGGATTCCCAACGTCGACCTGACATCGGTAAATGCTACCGGAATGGATTTCCGCCAGCCAAAAACGCTCGAAGAGGATTTCCTGCGCGACAGCGATCAAATGGCCGTCGGCGGTTACGATCACGCCTACTTACTGCATCGCACCTGTGGTTCCAGCGAAAGTCCGGCTGCCAATTTGTGGTCATCCGATGGCCGCGTGCTGATGAGCGTCTTCACCAGTGCCCCTGCGTTACAGCTCTACAGCGGCAACTTTCTGGCCGGAACGCCTTCGCGAGACGGTGGTCAGTATGAAAACTATGCCGGCGTCGCGCTGGAAAGCGAATTCCTGCCAGACAGCCCGAATCATCCTGACTGGCCGCAGCCCGACTGCTGGCTGAAACCGGGGAAAGTCTACCGCTCGGATACCACGTACCAGTTTCTCGTACAGTAACCGAACAGCAAAAGATAATTAACTCATTGATAACATTGGCAGATGATATCTGCCAATTTACAAAACGGCTTTACAAAACTATGCCATTCCTCGCTTGCCCCCTTCCCACTCAGACGCTTACACTCCCGGAATACCCAAAAAGGAAATGCCATGTCCGCATCATCACGGTCTCCATTATTCATTCATCATCTGCGCCATAAAGGCAGATGGGGATGGCTATTGGCGCTGTGCTGGCTTTTCCTGAATGCACAACTGGCTATCGCGGGTCACCAATGTGATATGACCCTCAGCCAGACATCCCCCACTATCCAGCATCAGGCACATCTGCAACAGGCTGATGTTCAGTCTCTATCATCTCACGCTCAGCATACGGCTAAAGCGTCTTACGCTGCCGACCAGCAAACGCCGCTGTGCGAAAAACACTGCGTACCGGATAGCGTTAAGCAGGATAACGGCTCGCTGGCATTATTAGCGCTGCCGGTCAGTGGTGAACTGGTTTTAGCGGATAACCCTGTCACCCTTAATCAGGCGTGCGATGCCTGGCTCTCACCTCCTGCGGCAGGCCCTCCGGCTGAGATCCGCTTCTGTCGATTCAGAGAATAACCCAAGCGATTGATAACCCCTGCGCCAGTAGGCGCAATGCCTTGTTTATCAATTATTTTATTGGGATTATTTTTATGCGTATCACTTATCTGGCTCTGATTAGCGGCCTGCTTTTTTCTGTCTCTTCCGTTACCTTTCCCGCGTGGGCAAACGACCACCAGCATCATGCGATGATGCATAGCACTCCTGCTGCCACTACAGCGGTTTATCAGAGCACCGGGATTGTTAAGCAGTGGAACGCCGACAGCGTAACGCTCTCTCATGCCCCGATTGCCGACCTAAAATGGCCTGCCATGACGATGGCCTTCACGCTGCCATCCAGTGGAGACATCAGGCCGTTACCCGTCAACACACCCGTTACGTTCAGCTTTTTCCAGAATGACAGCGGCTACACCCTGACCGCGATTACGCCACAGCAGCCTTAACCGGAGCACATCATGAATTTATCCAAACACGACGCCGTGCGCGCGTGTCTGGCGATGTTGTTGTGGCTGCCTGCTGCCGTCTTTGCGGCAGATCTGAGTCTTGAACAGGCATTACAGGCGGCGGAACGCTACTCCGCCGATCTGTCCGCCAATCAACACCAGATTAACGCACTACAGAACATGGCCGACTCCGCCACGCAACTCCCCGATCCAAAGTTGAAATTTGGTGTCGAAAATTTGCCATTAGGTGGCAACAACGGTAGCCGCCTCACGCGGGAAGGAATGACGATGCAGCGCATCGGCGTCATGCAAACCTACGTCAGCAGCCGTAAGCGCGATAGTAAGGCGCAGGCTATCCGGGTCGAAGCCGACGCGCTGCAAAGCAATAGCGAAAGTATCCGTGCTCGTCTGCAACGGGAAACGGCACAGGCATGGCTGGATCTGGCACTCTCGCAAAAAGCGTTGGCCGAAGTCACTGCGCTGGTCAATGAAAGCCAGCGACAGGTCGCCTCACAGAAAGCAAGCGTGGCGGCGGGCAGCGAAGCCAGTAGCGTACTGGATGCCCGTCTGACGCTGGCAGCCATGCAGGACAAACTGGCCGACGCCGAGCGGGATACGCGTATCGCGCATGCACGTTTGGTGCAGCTTACCGGCATGACGGATATCAATGTGCACGGCGAACTGCCCCGCTTTGAACGCCTGCCAGCGTCACCAGCAGTCCTCAGCAGTGCCATTCACCAGCACCCAGAAATGCAGCAGGCACAGCGTGAAGCCGAGCTGGCTCAGGCTCGCTCGGCACAGTCAGCCGTCGCTGCCATCCCCAATGTCGATGTTGAAGTCTATTACGCGAAACGCGGAGACAATTACGACGACATGGCGGGCATGATGGTGACGGTCGATCTGCCGCTGTTCACATCCAAACGTCAGGATAAGGACTACGCCGCGGACGTCTCTCGCAGCATGGAAGCGCGCGACAAAGTCTTGCTCACCGAACGAGAACATCAGGCGCAACTCGATACGCTAATAGCTCAATATCACGCCGCACAGTCACGCTGGCAGCGTCAGAACGGCGAGATTCTTCCGTTGCAACAGCAGCGTATCAAACTGATTCAGGCTCAGTATCAATCCGGCAGCAGTAATCTCTCTGCCGTGCTGGATGCCCGCCGGGCACTGCTCGAAAGCCGGATCGCGGTTCAGGATACCGCCCGAGAGATGGCTCAATATTGGGCCGCCATCCGCTATCTGACGCCACAAGGAAGCCCTGCGCAATGAACAAAACCGTAACGAAAAAATCACTGACGTTTAGCCTGATAACGCTGGCTATCCTCAGTGCGGGTGGCGTGGGCTACCTGGTAGGCAAACAGCACGCGCCACTTGCTCCCTCTGTCGCAAAGCCGGAACGTACCGTCCTCTATTGGTACGACCCGATGGTGCCGGATAAACGTTTCGACAAGCCGGGAAAATCGCCCTTTATGGATATGGAACTGGTGCCCCGCCATGCCGATGAAGCACAGGATGACGGCGGTATCACCGTCAGCGCCCGCCAGCAGCAAAATCTTGGCGTTCGCACAGCGCGTGCGGAAATACGCGAACTTGCCAACCACAGTACGGGTTACGGCACCGTCGCGATCAACGAGCGTGGATTGCACACGCTGGTCGCGCCCAGCGGCGGCATTGTCGAAAAACTCACAGTCAATGCACTGCAACAGCAGGTGAAGAAAGGCGAGACGCTCGCCACGTTGTGGAACCCGACCTGGGCGGCGGCGCAGCGTGAATATCTGGCGGTACGACAGTTGGGCGACGACGTTCTGACTCAATCAGCCCGCCAGCGGCTAGCACTGCTGTTCATGTCGGAAACGGTTATTCGTCAGGTCGAGCGTAGCGGCAAGCCGCAGGATCGAATCGCCATTACCGCGCCGGAAGACGGCTACGTGAATAAGCTTGAGGTGCGGCAAGGCATGCAGTTAAGCCCTGCCCAGCCGTTATTTGAACTTGCCAGCCTGAATCCGGTTTGGGTCGATGTCGATTACCCCGAAGCTCAGGCGGCTCAGCTCACTCTCGGCAACGATATTAGCGCCGCCAGCAGTGCCTGGCCGGGTAAAACCTTCCACGGCAAGATCAGCGAACTGTTGCCCGTGCTGGATAGCACCACGCGCACGCTAAAAGCGCGCGTCGTGCTCGACAATCCGCAGCAGCAGCTTAAACCCGGCATGTATCTCACCGTACAACTTTCTCACGCTCAGGCACAGCCGCGTCTGGCGATCCCACAGGAAGCACTATTGGTCAGCGGCAGCCAAAATCGGGTCTTGCTGAGCGATGGCAATGGCCATTTCACTCCGCGTAACGTCACTGCGGGCGCGTCGCTAGGCGATTGGGTCGAAATCATCGATGGCTTGAAGGTTGACGACAGCGTGGTCACCTCCGGTCAGTTCCTGATTGATTCCGAAGCCAGCCTGCGCAACGCCCTGCCGCAATTTGCTACTGACACATCGGCAGCACCCGCTGCTCCCGTCGGCTATCAAACTCAGGGTGTGATCAAAGCGATAAATGGCAATCAGGCCACCATTGAACATGAAGCCGTTCCGGCGCTCAACTGGTCGCCGATGACGATGGATTTCACGCTGCCATCGTCAGGGCTGCCTCAAGGGGTGGGAATCGGCAGCACCGTCAGTTTCCAGTTCAACATGGACGACAGTGGGATACACGTCCTGCATTTTTTACCCGCTGACGATCCGCATGCCGGACACGGAGGCCATCTATGATTGCCTATGTGATTCGCTGGTCGCTCAACAATCGCCTGCTGATTTTACTGGCGGCGCTGTTCATGGCGGCGTGGGGGCTGATCTCTCTGCAAAAAACGCCGCTGGATGCCCTGCCCGATCTGTCTGACGTACAGGTCATCATTCGCGTCAGCTATCCGGGCAAGGCGCCGCAGGTGGTGGAAAATCAGGTGACCTATCCGCTGACCACCACCATGCTTTCCGTACCGGGTGCCAAGACAGTACGGGGCTTTTCCATGTTTGGTGATGCTTACGTCTATGTGCTGTTTGAAGACGGAACCGATCCCTACTGGGCACGTTCCCGCGTGCTGGAGTACCTCAGTCAGGTGCAATCCAGCCTGCCTGCTGAGGCCAAAACCGCGCTTGGCCCGGACGCCACCGGTGTTGGCTGGATCTACGAGTACGCGCTGGTGGATCGTAGCGGTAAATACAGTCTGGCCGACCTGCGCGGCTTTCAGGACTGGCTGCTGAAATATGAACTGAAAACGGTGCCTGATGTGGCAGAAGTCGCCAGCGTGGGCGGCATGGTCAAGCAATATCAGATCGTCGTCGATCCAGAACGTATGCGGACGCAGGGCATCACCCACCAGCAGATCGTCAGTGCCGTTCAGGCGGCGAATCAGGAAAATGGCGGTTCGGTGCTGGAACTGGGCGAAGCGGAGTACATGGTGCGTACCACCGGCTACCTGAAGACCGCGCAAGACTTTAACCATGTAATGATCACCACCCGTAACGGCATCCCTGTGCTGTTGCAGGATGTCGCTACGCTCAGAGAAGGGCCGGAGATGCGGCGCGGCATTGCCGAATTGAATGGTGAAGGCGAAGTGGCAGGCGGCATTATCGTTCTGCGCTATGGCAAAAATGCGCTGAATACGCTGCATGCCGTCAAGGCTCGGTTACAGGAGATACAAAAAAGCCTGCCAGTCGGCGTTGAGATCGTCCCAACTTACGATCGCTCTCAGCTTATTGAGCATGCTATCGACACGCTCAGCTTCAAACTGCTGGAAGAGTTTATCGTTGTCGCCGTCATCTGCGCACTGTTTCTGTTCCACTTCCGCTCGGCGCTGGTGGCAATCATCAGTCTACCGCTGGGGATTTTGGGCGCGTTTATCATCATGCGCTATCAGGGCGTGAACGCGAATATTATGTCGCTGGGTGGTATCGCGATTGCCATCGGCGCCATGGTGGATGCCGCGATTGTGATGATAGAAAACATGCATAAAGTCATTGAGCAGTGGCGGCATGAAAACCCCGGCAAACAGCCACAGAATAACGAATGGTGGCAGTTAGCGGAGCGGGCTGCGGTGGAAGTGGGGCCTGCGCTGTTTTGCAGCCTGCTGATCATTACGCTGTCGTTTGTGCCCGTGTTCTCACTGGAAGCGCAGGAAGGCCGCATGTTTTCACCGCTGGCCTTTACCAAAACCTATGCCATGGCCGTCGCCGCCGGATTAGGCATTACGCTGGTTCCGGTATTAATGGGGTATTTCGTGCGCGGTAAGATACCGGACGAACAGGCAAACCCGATTAACCGTTGGCTGATTGCACTCTATCATCCGGTGCTACAAAAAGTGCTGAGCTACCCGAAGATCACGTTGCTGGTTTCCGGCCTGCTGTTGCTGCTGACGCTCTTTCCTCTAAGCCGCCTGGGCAGCGAATTTATGCCACCGCTGGATGAAGGCGATCTGCTGTATATGCCTTCGACCCTGCCCGGCATCTCCGCGCGTGAGGCGGGTCGCCTGCTACAACAAACGGATCGGCTGATTAAAACCGTGCCCGAAGTTGAATCGGTTTTTGGTAAGGCCGGTCGTGCCGAAACAGCAACCGACCCCGCCCCGCTCACCATGCTGGAAAGTACGATTCGGCTGAAACCACGCGACCAATGGCGCGAGGGCATGACCATGGACAAACTGGTGGCCGAGTTGGATCGCACCGTCAGCCTGCCGGGTATCGCCAACGTGTGGGTGCCACCGATTCGCAACCGGCTGGACATGTTGGCTACCGGTATCAAAAGCCCGGTGGGCATCAAGGTCAACGGCAATAATCTGGCAGACATCGAACGCACCGCCGAGCAAATCGAACAGGTGGTCAAACAGGTTCCTGGCGTGACCTCTGCGCTGGCGGAACGGTTAGCGGGCGGGCGCTATATCGATATTGATATCGACCGGCAACGCGCCGCACGCTACGGCGTATCCGTCGAAGAGCTTCAGTCGGTGGTCGCGACGCTCATCGGCGGGCAGAACATCGGTGAAACCATTGAAGGCCGCCAGCGTTACCCCATCAATATCCGTTACCCGCGTGAATTACGTGATTCGCTACAAAAATTGCGCGACCTGCCCATCGTGACGGCAAACGGCAGCAGAGTGGCGCTGGCAGAACTGGCTGATATTCGCGTCAGCGAAGGGCCACCGATGCTGAAAAGCGAGAACAGTCGTCTGTCGGACTGGATTTATGTCGACCTGCGCGGCCGTGATCTGAAATCCGCCGTTGAAGACATGCAACAGGCCGTTGCCCAGCAGGTCACGCTGCCGGAAGGGGTTTCGCTGAGCTGGTCCGGTCAATTTGAGTATCTGGAACGCGCCACGGAAAAAATGAAAGTCGTCGTGCCTTTTACGTTGCTGATCATTTTTGTGCTGTTGTACGTGACCTTCAACCGCATCAAGGACGCCTTGCTGATTATGGCAACGCTGCCGTTCGCGCTGATTGGCGGCGTCTGGCTGCTCTATATCCTTGGCTATAATCTTTCTGTAGCCGGTGCTGTGGGCTTTATTGCACTGGCGGGTGTCTCGGCGGAGTTTGGCGTCATTATGCTGCTGTACCTCAATCATGCGGTGGAGAAACACCGTGTGGCCGGTCAGGCGCTGTCGCGCCAGCAGTTAATGGATGCCATCCACGAAGGGGCGGTTCTGCGCGTACGGCCAAAAATGATGACCGTAGCGACGATTATGGCTGGGTTACTCCCCATTATGTGGGGTGGAGGCAGCGGGTCTGAAATCATGCAGCGGATCGCTGCACCGATGATCGGCGGGATGGTGAGCGCCCCCCTGCTGTCTATGCTAGTGATCCCTGCGGTTTATCTGCTATTGCACAAGGGGGAATCCGGTTTGCTGAAACGGTAAAGCCAGAGCGTGATTTTACGCAAATAACCTGCGGATAAATCACGCTTGCCATCGACTATCGATTGCCGATAACCGTTCTCCGCCCCTATAATGAAATCAGTTATCACAGAAATCTTAGGATAGGAAGGAGTTTAGCTATGGCTGTAACTAAGCTGGTACTGGTAAGACACGGTGAGAGCCAGTGGAACAACGAAAACCGCTTCACGGGCTGGTACGATGTCGATCTGTCCGACAAAGGCCGTTCAGAAGCCAAAGCCGCAGGTCAGCTGCTGAAAGACGAAGGTTTTGCCTTTGATTTCGCGTATACCTCCGTGCTGAAACGTGCCATTCACACACTGTGGAACGTACTGGACGAGCTGGATCAAGCCTGGTTGCCAGTTGAAAAATCCTGGAAACTGAACGAGCGCCACTACGGTGCGCTGCAGGGTCTGAACAAAGCCGAAACCGCTGAGAAATACGGTGACGAGCAGGTTAAACAATGGCGTCGTGGTTTCGCAATTACGCCTCCAGAGTTGACGCGTGATGACGAACGTTTCCCTGGCCACGATCCGCGTTACGCTTCTCTGAGCGACAAAGAGCTGCCGCTGACTGAAAGCCTGGCGCTGACCATCGAACGTGTTGTGCCTTACTGGAATGAAACCATCCTGCCACGCATCAAGAGCGGCGAGCGCGTTATCATCGCGGCTCACGGTAACTCACTGCGTGCACTGGTGAAATACCTGGACAACATGGGCGAAGACGAAATTCTGGAACTGAATATTCCAACTGGCGTGCCGTTGGTTTATGAGTTCGACGAGAACTTCAAGCCAATCAAACGTTACTACCTGGGCAACGCAGACGAAATCGCTGCAAAAGCTGCTGCAGTAGCAAATCAGGGTAAAGCGAAGTAATTTACCGCTGAATGAGAAAAACCCGGCCTGTGCCGGGTTTTTTATTTATGTTCTATGGCGCGCCAGCTAGCACGCCATTCGATACTACTTGCTGCGGCGTTCGCGTACCGCAGACGCTAACTGACGCAGCAGGGATTCCGTGTCTTCCCAGCCAATACACGCGTCAGTTACGCTACGGCCATAAACCAACGGTTCACCGCTTTCCAGACTTTGGTTGCCTTCAACCAGATGGCTTTCTACCATCACGCCCATAATCGCTTTGTCGCCCTGAGCGATCTGCCCACTGACGTCAGTACAGACATCCATCTGCTTTTTGAACTGCTTGCTGCTGTTCGCATGGCTGAAATCGATCATGACCTGCGGTGTCAGGCCCGCTTTTTCCAAGCCAACCTTCACGTCTTTAACGTGTTCAGCGCTGTAGTTCGGCGTTTTACCACCGCGCAGAATGATGTGGCAATCGTTGTTACCGCTGGTGTTCACGATAGCCGAATGGCCCCATTTGGTCACAGACAGGAAACAGTGCGGTGCGCTGGCGGCGTTAATCGCATCAATCGCGACCTTGATGGTGCCGTCGGTACCATTTTTAAAGCCAACAGGGCATGACAGGCCAGACGCTAATTCACGGTGTACCTGGGATTCTGTCGTACGTGCGCCGATAGCGCCCCAGCTCATCAAATCCGCCAGGTATTGCGGGGTGATCATGTCCAGAAATTCACCCGCCGCTGGCAAACCGGTGTCGTTAATTTCCAGCAACAGCTGGCGTGCAATACGCAGGCCATCATTGATCTGGAAGCTATTGTCCATGTGCGGATCGTTGATGAGCCCTTTCCAGCCAATCGTGGTGCGGGGTTTTTCAAAATAAACCCGCATGACCACTTCCAGATCGTCGCTCAGTTCATCACGCAGCGCCAGCAAACGCGCGGCGTACTCTTTTGCCGCTTTCGTGTCGTGGATCGAGCAAGGACCAATCACCACCAGCAGGCGATCGTCATTGCCGTTGAGAATTTTATGGATGGCAGTACGCGCGAACGATACCGTTTCCGCTGCCTTCTCCGTGGCTGGAAACTTTTCTAACAAAGCAACCGGCGGCAAAAGTTCATTAATCTCTTTAATTCTTAAATCATCATTTTGGTAATTCATAAATAAATCCATCGGTTCCGAAACGGTATGTTAACCCCATCCAATACGCGCCATCCCGCCTATACGGGTAGCCTGAGAAACGGGATGTTTCATATTGAAGATTGATTATTATATGTCAAGCTGGTGTTATCAGGGCGCTGAAATCAACGGGATTTACGCGATCAAATGCTCTCAGATGGCGCATCCGTCCTATTTTCACCAGAAAATCGCACAACCAACAGGTCAGTGAACCGCAGAATAGGTTTTCTCTGCGGATTTCAGTAAAGTGGAATAAAACCGCTACTCAGGGTGATCTATGGCACATAACCACAGCCACGCAGAATCAGGCAACAGTAAACGCCTGCTGGCCGCGTTTATCATTACCGCCACGTTTATGGTGGCCGAAGTTATTGGCGGCCTGTTGTCCGGCTCCCTCGCCCTGCTCGCCGATGCGGGGCATATGCTGACGGACGCCGCCGCGCTGTTCGTCGCGCTTGTCGCCGTGCGTTTTGCACAGCGTAAGCCCAATGCCCGCCATACCTTCGGCTATTTGCGACTCACGACCCTCGCCGCTTTTGTGAACGCACTGACGCTGATACTGATTACCGCGTTCATCTGTTGGGAAGCCATCCAACGCTTCTATGAGCCACAGCCCGTTGCTGGCGTGCCTATGCTACTTGTCGCCATCGCCGGGTTACTGGCAAACATCGTGGCGTTTTGGCTATTACATCACGGTAGCGAGGAGAAAAATATTAACGTCCGCGCGGCGGCGCTGCATGTGCTGGGCGACCTGCTCGGCTCCGTCGGCGCGATTGCCGCTGCCGTGATCATCCTTTATACCAACTGGACGCCTATCGACCCGATTCTTTCTATTTTGGTATCGTGTCTGGTACTGCGCAGTGCGTGGGCGCTATTGAAAGAAAGCATTCACGAATTGCTGGAAGGCACACCTAACCAGCTTAGCGTTGAGGTTCTACAGAAAGATCTGACGCTGAATATTCCCGAAGTCAGAAATATCCACCACGTTCATTTATGGCAGGTGGGCGAAAAGCCGATGATGACACTGCATGCGCAGGTGGTTCCGCCTCACGATCATGATGCGTTGTTAAGACGTATTCAGGAATATTTACTGCAGAACTATCAGATTGAACACGCGACGGTACAGATGGAATATCAACGCTGTGATGATGACCACTGCGCTTTCCACCATCAGGAAAGCCATCATTCGGCTATTCATTATGGTGAAAAGAATGAGGCTGAAGGTCACCACCACAAGCATTAAGTTTGGATTACACCCCGTGTGAAACCGCGTTAACGCGGTTTTCCTGTGCGCTCTTAATCCATAGCCAGGAGCCGTTCAGGGCGATTAGCGTCAGGATGGCGTACTCGACTGCCATCGCGTAGACGCCCTGATAAGCAAAAATCACCACGCTTATCACATCAATCACCACCCACAGCAGCCAGTTTTCGACGTATTTACGCGTCATCAGGATCATCGCGACGATCGACAACACCATCATGGTGGAATCCCAGAATGGGAACGCATCCGGCTGGAGGGTCGGCATCTGTACTGACAGCCCCAGCCCCTGCATACCGGAAACGGCAATACGCGTCAGCACGGCAAACACCGCATCAATGTAGAACGTCATCAAGCCAATCACGACAACACACGCCACCGACCAGCCAATCAGCTTCTGCACTGGCAGCCAGCGGATGCGCAGTTCCACTTCCTGCGAGTCCGTCTTACGCGTCCAGGCATACCAGCCATAAATATTGGCGGCAAAAAAGAAGATTTGCAGCAACAGGCTGGCATAGAGCTGAATCTGGAAAAAGATCACGGCGAACAGCGTGACGTTAATCAACCCAAACAGATAGTTGATGGTTTTTTCCTGACTCGCGAACCAAATACACAGCAGGCCAAACAGCGTACCGATCGCCTCAATCCAGGAAAGATCGTATCCCCCTTCCCCCAAAGGAATATGAATTAAAATGTTGCTGGTACTAAAAAAATCCATCTCACCACCCTGTCTCAATTATTGTAAGAAATGTCTATACCCGTCATACTTCAAGTTGCATGTGCGTTGGCTGCGTTCAAATACTCGGCCCGTCGTGGGCCTCGCCCTGAAGGGCCGCTGCAAGCAGCGTTCAAATCTGCTCCCGGCAGATTTGTCACACGAATCACTTACCTGAGTAAGCTCATCGGGATGAGGGAGAGACATCCTGTCTCTCACCGGAGGCCAGCCGTTGGCTGGTCAAATTCGTTCCCGACGAATTTGTCCTTCCCTTGCCGCGTTATTCGGCCTAGGCCTCACCCCTTCGGGGCCAGCGCAAGCGCTGTTCAAAAACGCTTTGCCGTTTTTGTCCTGAAACTCGAATTATTTAGGGTATATCGAGATGCCCTGATTCGCCGTCAGGCATTCCCTTTCACACGCAATTTTAGCGAAGCCGCAAAATCCAGCATGCGATTCAGCGGGATTAGCGCGCCTTCTCGCAGAGCGGCATCAACATGAATCTCATGAGCACGTCCCCCTTGTTCCAGGCCGTTAGCAATCGCTTCCAGCCCATTCATCGCCATCCACGGGCAGTGCGCACAGCTGCGGCAGGTCGCCCCTTCACCCGCTGTCGGCGCTTCCAGCAACGTTTTATCCGGGCAAGCCTGCTGCATCTTGTAGAAAATACCGCGATCGGTCGCCACAATCAGTTCGCGCTGCGGCAGCGTTTTCGCCGCCTGAATCAGTTGGCTGGTCGACCCAACGGCGTCAGCCATCTCTACCACGCTTTGCGGCGATTCTGGATGGACCAGGATTGCCGCATCCGGGTACAGGATCTTCATGCGCTTCAGCGCCTGCGTTTTAAATTCGTCATGCACAATGCACGCGCCTTGCCAGCACAGTACATCCGCCCCTGTCTGCTTTTGTACATAGCTTCCCAGATGACGGTCCGGTGCCCAGATAATCTTTTCTCCCAGGCTATCCAGATGCTCGATCAACTCCACCGCGATACTGGATGTGACCACCCAATCGGCGCGCGCTTTTACCGCCGCAGAGGTATTGGCATACACCACCACTGTGCGATCCGGGTGTGCATCGCAAAAGCGGCTAAATTCATCAACGGGGCAACCGAGATCGAGCGAGCATTCTGCTTCCAGCGTGGGCATCAGAATCGTCTTTTCTGGATTGAGTATCTTGGCGGTTTCCCCCATAAAGCGAACACCCGCGACCAGCAGCGTCGAGGCTGAATGGGTGCTGCCGAACCGCGCCATTTCCAGCGAGTCCGCCACGCAGCCGCCAGTTTCTTCTGCCAACGCCTGAATTTCAGGATCGGTATAGTAGTGCGCTACCATGACGGCGTTTCTTTCCCGCAGCAGTGTTTTTATCCTGCTACGATAGTGCTGCTTCGCCTCAGCCGATAATGGCTTCGGTTTCGGCGGAAACGGATAAATGGTCTCATTACTATCAAAAAGGGTACTCATATGGATTTCCACGATGACAACTCGGGTTGTAACACCTAATACTGGTTTACCACCAGCATCGGAGTTTTTTATCCTAAACAAAATACCGAAAAAACGCCCCAAAGTCGCGGTGTTTTTTCCAGAAAACTGACCATTTTGTTTAATATGCTTAAAATAGTGATATCCAATGTGTGAATGGTATTGCTTGTCGAAAAGCGACGTAGAAGAGAGACAAGGAGAGAAATGGCATGGCCAGCCTCTATATCAGAATATATCGCGATACCCTGACCGTCAGAAACGTGGAGACAAAACAAGAGGTGACAGAGACGTCAGCAACGCCTTTTACCACCACACGCTTACTGCTCGGTCAAATGATTCCGGCGATGAAACTATTGGATCGACTCACGCGCAAGGTGGCAGCCAAGCGGCTGATTAATTTGTTCTCCTCGCACAATGTCATCATTCATGCCATGGAAATGAATGAAGGCGGACAAAGCCAGGTCGAATTTGCCAGCTACATAGAGCTAGCCAAGAGCATCAGCCCGCAGGGAAAGCATATTTATGTCTGTAGTAAGAATGTGCCGCTGACCGACCAGGAAGTCACACAAATTTTTAGCGGCGACATGCCCTCGATCGTCAGCCGCTAATCAGACGTCGCCCTTTAGGCGAAGAGGCGATGCCAGTACAGAGAGATAGGTATAACCAGAACCAAAGCAGGCAGGAAGTTAACCACCGCAAAGGATTTGATCTGCGCGATCCTCAGCCCTACCGCAATCATGATAATACCGCCACAGGCAGAAAAGTCACCCATCGTGATATCGGTCATAAAGGGCATAATCAATTTGGCAGAGAAGAACAGCAGCGTCTGGACAATAACCTGTGGTATCGCAATCGACATCACAGCAAGACCCAGCGTGATGGAAAAAATCAGCGCGGTAAAAATATCCAAAGCAGATTTGATGATCAGCAGTTGATAATCACCGGTTAATCCTTCCGTCAATGCGCCGACCACGCCGGTGCCGCTGGCACAAAACAGAACAATTAATGCGGTAAAGTTCTGAGTGTAGACATCCTGCGGCAAGCGGTGCTCTTGTGCAGGCAGTACGCGGTTTAGCGCCCTCTGAATCATCGTACCAGCCCACTGCACACCAGACTCCATGCGGAGCAGCTCGCCTAACGCCACGCCAATCACGATAGCCAACGCCACCGCAGGCAACTGCTGGACTTTAACCACCAGCGTGATCCCCATTGCAATCGACACCATCGCAAACGCTGGCGGAAGGCCATCTTGCAAACGTTGAGGGATAAAGCGACGCAAAACAATGCCCAAGCCACTACCAATCAAGATAGCAGCACCATTAATCAAAGGACCAATCATATATCTTCCTAAACAGGGCTACACGCGCTTCCCTGTGGCAATGACTCCATCCCTGCTCGATAGGATTAAAAAACAGTTCCTGACGGGTTATATAGTCCATGGAGAGGGGTAAACGCCTAATATACTCCAAAGCCTGAACAAGCAGGGAATGATAATGAGTTTTATCGTATCGATATGACACGTGCTATGTGGCTTAAAGTGGACTTATTTGAGGAAGGGATACTACTGCTGAAATGGTGGGTCGTGCTGGATGACTCGTCCTTCGGACTCGCCCCTCCGGGGTCAACGCTAACGCGTTGCTGTCTCGCTTCGCTCGGCTCGAACCTGAGCGCAGGTTATTCGTCTTATTCTAAGACTCACCCTTGTAGGGCCAACGCAAGCGTTGTTCAAAACCATTTTCAATGGCTTTGTCTCACCTACACGACACGTGCGATATATGACTTAAAATGAATTTATTCGAGAAAGGAATGCTACTGCTGAAATGGTGGGTCGTGCAGGATTCGAACCTGCGACCAATTGATTAAAAGTCAACTGCTCTACCGACTGAGCTAACGACCCGCAATGCGGAACTACGTACTGATATTACTCTTGAAATTGGTGGGTCGTGCAGGATTCGAACCTGCGACCAATTGATTAAAAGTCAACTGCTCTACCGACTGAGCTAACGACCCAATTTCATGCTGCTTTAGCGTTTTGCTGTTTGCCTTGGCAACGGCGGCACATATTACTGATTTAAATTTTCAGCGCAACCTATTTTCTTAAAAAACTGTTTGATTGCTTACTCTTAAGACGTTTAGGCACAAAAACCACTCATGCTGCGCAATTTTTGTGCCAATTAATACGGTATTACGATCCAGCCAAACGCTTTTGCGCCTGCTTTGCACTTTCTGTATTGGGGTACATTTTTACAACTTGCTGGTAAACGGCCTTGGCTTTATCCGCCTGACCTTTTTCCTGCATGATCACCCCAACCTTCAGCAAGGCTTCGGAACTTTTTGGTGACTTGGGATAATTTTTAACAACGTTGGCGAAATAGTACGCCGCATCGTCCTTTTTCCCCTTGTTGTAATTCAACTGACCAAGCCAATAGTTAGCATTAGGTTGATACGTTGAATCGGGGTACTTCTTGACGAATGCCTGAAATGCGCTGATCGCCTGATCGTACTGTTTTTTCTCCAGTACGAGCGCGACAGCAGCATTGTAATCAGTATTCGCATCACCCGTACTGGCCGGTGCCGCCGTATTGGCCGCACCGGTGTCAGTACCCGCAGCAGCGGCAGGTGTGCCATCTGTCGTCGGTGTAGAAGATGATTGCGAACTTAATCCATCAATCTGCTGATAGATCTGCTTCTGCCGTTCAACAACCTGATTCAACTGATACTGACTTTCCTGAATCTGCCCACGGAGGCTATCAATATCACGCTGATTATCAGAGATCTGTTGCTGAAGTTGGGTTAAAAGCTGACTGTGAGCGTTAGAAATACGCTCCAATTGAGTGACACGGTCTTCGACCGAGCCTGAGCCGACATTACTGATTGGCGCTTGGGCAGTAGCGGCCCATGGGACCGCTACGCCAACCAGTAACGACAGACCCAACAAGTGACGTCTGAAGTTACTGCTCATGCGATTCTCTTAATATACCAGAACGGCACGACGGTTTTTGGCATATGCCGCTTCGTCATGACCGAGAACAGCTGGTTTCTCTTTACCGTAAGAAACGATAGAGATCTGATCGGAAGAAACGCCTTTACCCTGCAGGTACATTTGTACCGCATTGGCACGACGCTCACCCAGAGCGATGTTGTATTCTGGCGTACCGCGTTCGTCCGCGTGACCTTCGATAGTCACTTTGTAAGACGGGTTGCTACGCAGGAATGCAGCGTGGGCGTCCAGCATCTGAGCGAATTCAGAGCTCACATCGTACTTGTCCAGACCGAAGTAAACGATGTTGTTGCGCTGTAATTCTTGCATCTGCAAACGAGCTTGCTCAGAAGAAGACATGTTGCCGCCGTCCATCATGCCGTTGTTACCAGCACCCATGGAAGATTGGTCATTGTCCGCATTCTTGTTGGAGCTACAAGCGGCCACTGCCAGTACCGGCAGAGCCAACATCAGGCCTTTCAGCACTTTATTGAATTGCATTTCTTATGTCCTTTGACGAGTTTATTGTACATATCTGTACTTATAGATACGGCGACCAGGCAGGGAATTTAACCTGTCCATCAGTAGCCGGAAGACGCGCTTTGAAACGCCCATCTGTCGAAACCAGCTGTAGCACTGACCCCAGCCCTTGTTTAGAGCTGTAGATCACCATCGTGCCATTCGGTGCGATACTTGGCGTTTCGTCCAGGAACGTGTCCGTTAATACTTGTACGGCACCCGTTACCAGATCCAGTTTGGAAATATGCTGAGCTCCACCATTAGAGCCAACCGTTACCAAAAATTTCCCGTCGGCGCTCACGTCAGCATCCTGATTCTGGGCACCTTCCCAGGTCAGGCGCTGTGGTGCACCGCCGTTAGCATTAACTTTGTAAACCTGAGGACGACCAGCCTGGTCTGAAGTATAGGCCAAGGTCTGGCTGTCAGGGAACCACGTTGGCTCCGTATTATTGCTACGGCCATCCGTCACCTGGCTGATTTGCCCAGATCCCAGATTCATTACATACAGGTTCAGGCTACCGCTCTTGGAGAGCGCGAATGCCAGTTTGCTGCCATCAGGAGAGAAAGAAGGCGCACCGTTATGACGTGGGAAGGAAGCAACCTGACGGATTGCACCATTTGCCAGCGTCTGGATAACCAGCGCAGAGCGGCCACTTTCAAACGTGACATAAGCGAGTTTGCTACCGTCAGCAGACCAGGCCGGAGACATCAGCGGCTGTGGTGAACGGTGAACAACAAACTGGTTGTAACCGTCATAGTCCGCAACGCGCAGTTCATAAGGGAACTGACCGCCGTTGGTCTGAACAACGTAAGCGATACGGGTACGGAATGCCCCTTTGATGCCGCTCAGCTTCTCAAACACTTCATCACTGGCCGTGTGCGCAGCATAACGCAACCATTGCTTGGTAACTTTGAACTGGTTCTGAGCCAGAACGTTACCAGGGTTACCCGAGGTATCGACGAGCTGGTAGGAAACCAGATAGCTGCCATCGGCGCTCGGTTGAACCTGGCCAACCACAACCGCATCAATACCCAGTGCTGTCCATGCAGCAGGCGTGACTTCAGATGCCGTCGCAGGCTGCTGCGGCATGCGGTTTGCATCGATCGGATTAAATTTACCGCTGTTACGTAAATCAGCACCCACGATGCCGCCTACGTCTTCAGGCGCAGCGCCCGGCCCCGCCCATTTGAACGGAACTACACCAATAGGGCGCGCAGAGTCTACCCCTTGGGTAATCTCTATACGTACTTCCGCGTGCAGCGCCGCTGCCCACAGCATTAAAAAGCTTACTGCAACTTTCAGTACATGCTTCATCTCATCTCCCTTATCCAGACACGAAGTCTACGATAAATTAGCAGAATTTTAACAAAAACAAACCAATGTCAACAAAACAACATAACCTGGTTTATTTACCATCGTAATAATCTTAAATCTATTGGGTAAACAGCCCGGTTACTGCGGTTTAAAGTCTATTGGCGCATTTTTGAAAGCCTCATAAACCTCTGTGCTCGGTGGCTTCGGTATTTTGGCCTGTTTGGCAGCCGCAATAGCCGCCTGGCACAATGCCGGATCGCCGCCTTCAGCAGTGACGTCAATCAGCAAGCCATCTGGCGCCAGTTTAATCCGTAATGTACAGGTGCGCCCTTTGTAGAGTTGCCAGTCATAAAACTTGCTCTGAATGGCTGAACGCACCTGACCACCATAACTATCCAGCGCCGCACCTGATGCACCGCTTTTCTTATTGCTGCCTGCGCCCGCAGGCGCGCCGCCACCAGACTTCGGCGCATTTTTCGATGAAGCCAAACCGCCCAGCAAATCATCAACGGCACTTTCCTGCTTAGCCGCTTCTGCTGCTGCTTTCTTTTTCTCATCAGCGGCTTTCTTAGCCGCTGCGGCTGCCTCTGCTTTTTTTGCTGCTTCAGCATCGGCTTTTTGCTTAGCGGCCTCGGCTGCTGCTTTTTGTTTAGCCTGTTCAGCTTCTTTTGCTGCCTCTGCGGCAGCCTTTGCTGCTTCCGCTTTCGCGGTTTCTGCCGCCTTCTGCTTAGCGGCTTCAGCAGCTTTTTCTTTAGCCTCTTCTTCCGCCTGCTTCTTAGCAGCAGCGGCTGCAGCCGCCTGTTTCTTCACTTCGTCTTCCGCTTTCTTTTTAGCGTCTGCTGCAGCTTTCGCCTGCTGTTCAGCTTCAGCCTTCGCTTTTGCAGCGGCGGCTTCGGCTTGCTTCTGCTGTTCTTTTGCCTGCTGAGCTGCCGCTTCAGCCTGCTTACGCTGATCTGCCTGTTCCTGAGCCTGCTTTTTCGCCTCTTCCTGCGCTTGCAGACGCTCTTTTTCCAGCTCTTTCAGCCGCTGCTGCTCAGCGGCTTGCTTCTGCTGAAGCTCTTCGGCCTGCCGTTCAGCCTGCTTTTGACGCTGCTGCTCAGAACGTTTCGCATCGGTCTGTTGCTGCTGCTGGCGGTTATACTGCTCCACCACTGCGCTCGGATCGACCATCACAGCATCAATTGACGAGCCTCCGCCGCCCCCGCTGGCATCCATCGTTTGCGTCGACGAACTCCAAAGCAGCAAAGCAATCAGTATGACGTGCAAAACAGCCGAGATAATAACGGCGCGTTTCAGCTTATCGTTTTGTTCGTTTGCCTTTAACACAAGCGATTCCCAAAAACAGTGTTGCCAGAAATAGGCTTAACGATCATTACCGTGATGTGCTCATTTAAATCGGTTGTGTCATCAAACCAACGGATTTTACGCCAGCCTGATGCAACAAATTCAACGCTTTAATGATCTCATCATAAGGAACATCTTTCGCGCCACCAATCAAAAAGACCGTCTTAGGGTTGGTTGCCAGCCGCGATTGCGCTTCGGCAACCACCTGCTCTGCCGGGAGTTGCTCCATACGGTTTTGCTCAACAACCAGACTATATTGCCCTATACCTGAAACCTCTACGATCACAGGCGGATTGTCGTTGCTGGAGACCGTTTTTGAGTCGGTCGCATCAGGCAGATCCACCTCGACGCTCTGCGTAATAATCGGCGCAGTCGCCATAAAAATCAGCAACAGCACTAACAGTACGTCCAGTAGCGGAACAATGTTGATCTCGGATTTCAGCTCACGACGGCCTCTGCGTACTCGTGCCATGATCCCCCCTGATTACTTGCTGTTGTCGCTGGAGAACGCCTGACGGTGCAGGATCGCGATGAACTCTTCGGTAAAGTTGTCGTAGTTCTGCTCCAGTTTGCCCACCCGCAAGCTCAGGCGGTTATACGCCATGACCGCAGGAATCGCTGCAAACAAGCCGATCGCTGTAGCAATCAAGGCTTCGGCAATACCAGGGGCAACCATCTGTAGGGTTGCCTGCTTTACAGCACCCAGCGCGATGAAGGCATGCATAATCCCCCAAACGGTACCGAACAGGCCGATATACGGACTGATAGAACCAACGGTGCCCAAGAAAGGAATGTGCGTTTCCAACGTTTCCAATTCACGGTTCATCGAAATACGCATTGCGCGGGACGCCCCTTCCACCACGGCTTCCGGCGCATGACTGTTAGCACGATGCAGCCGTGCAAATTCTTTGAAACCTGAATGGAAGATTTGTTCAGTGCCCGTCAGGCTATCGCGACGGCCCTGACTCTCCTGATAGAGACGCGACAGTTCGATGCCCGACCAAAATTTGTCTTCGAACGCCTCAGCCTCGCGCGTCGCCGAATTCAGGATTCGGGTACGTTGGATAATGATCGCCCAGGAAGCGATAGAAAAACAGATTAAAATCAGCATGATTAGTTTGACCAGAAGGCTTGCCTTCAGGAACAAATCAAAAACGTTCATGTCAGTCACTGCTTGAACTCCGCGACAATAGACTTAGGAAGCGCAATTGGCTTCATTTGATGTGGATCGATGCATGCGATCAAAACTTCAGCATGGCTTAGCAGGGTGCCATGAGCATTGAGAATACGCTGAGCGAAAGTCAGAGAAGCGCCACGCAGCGAGATAATCTCACTTTGCACTTCCAGCATGTCGTCGAGGCGAGCAGGAGCAAGATACTCCACCGTCATCCGACGAACAGCAAACGCGACATGCTCACTTAGCAAGGCTTGCTGGTGAAAGTTGCGCTCACGCAACGCCTCGGTTCTTGCCCTTTCATAAAAGGCAACATAGCGCGCATGGTAGACAACGCCACCTGCATCAGTGTCTTCAAAGTAGACTCGAACTGGCCAGCGAAACAACGAATTACTCACTCTACATCCCGGTAATGCATTAAACCTCGCTACTATACGCAAGAGAAATGAGGTTTGGAATGGATTGTGACAGCGGAAAGAAAATAATTATGGGCTGCAAGCAACCCATAACTAAATGGAATAGGAGACTATTTTAACCGAAGAAATAGTACAATCCTGCGCACAGGATCACAAAGGCGGGAAGTGGTGCGAAAAACGCGCGCCAGAGCAGGCGGTGCGGACGAAAACCAACGCCGTGAACAACGCCAGCGCAAACGGCCCAAATCAGCAGCAGCCCCTGCCAAACCGCGAGTTCACTGGTGCGCGCCGCGAAGCGCGTCGGATCCCAGAATACACAGCCCGCCAGCAGCAACGCCATGATAAGGGAAAGAGCCCTTATCGGGCTCTTATCCATCAGGCGATAGAGTTTATCGACCAGATCACTCATTGCTTATCTTCTTCAGCCGCTTTGCTTGCCTCACTCTGCTCAAGCGCCAGGGCCGTAATAATCCCCAGTGAGCAAGCAAGAAGCGTTCCGAGTATCCAGGCAAAATACCACATAAATTAAGCTCCTTACTTAGTACATAGAGTGAGTGTTTTGCTCAATCTGCTCTTTGGTAATGCGACCGAACATCTTGTAGTAACACCATGCGGTATAAGAAAGCACGATAGGAACGAAAATAATCGCAACCACGGTCATCACTTTCAGCGTAAGCAGGCTCGACGTCGCATCCCATATCGTCAAGCTGACGTTAGGCACGGTCACTGACGGCATGATGAACGGGAACATGGCGATCCCTGCAGTCAGAATCACACAAGCAATCGTCAGAGAAGAGAACAGGAATGCCCATGCACCTTTTTCTGCGCGCGCCATAAGGGTAGTCAGCACAGGCAATACTACGCCCAGAGCAGGAATCGCCCACAAGATCGGATGATTATTGAAGTTGATCAGCCAGGCACCCGCCTGATGAACGACTTCTTTACGCAGTGGGTTAGATTCAGCGGCGGTGTTAATCGCAGACGTCACGACGTAACCATCAATACCGTAAACAACCCATACGCCAGCCAGAGCAAATGTCACCATCATCACCAGAGCGGAAATCTGCGCGGCAGATTTGGAACGCACATGCAGATCGCCCGTAGTCCGCATCATCAGGTAGGTTGCACCCTGAGCAAGAATCATCGTCAGACTCACCACACCCGCCAACAGACCAAACGGATTCAGCAGTTGGAAGAAGTTTCCGGTGTAGTACAGACGCAGATATTCATCGACGTGGAACGGCACACCCTGCAACAGGTTGCCAAACGCAACGCCAATAACAACCGGCGGAACAAAGCTACCGATGAAGATGCCCCAGTCCCACATGCCACGCCAGCGAGGGTCTTCGATTTTTGAACGGTAATCGAAGCCGACAGGACGGAAGAACAATGAGGCCAGCACCAGAATCATGGCAATGTAGAAACCGGAGAACGCAGCGGCGTAGACCATCGGCCAGGCAGCAAACAGCGCGCCACCTGCGGTGATCAACCAGACCTGGTTACCGTCCCAGTGTGGCGCAATGCTGTTAATCATGACACGACGTTCGGTATCGCCACGTCCCATCAGACGCACCAGAATGCCCACGCCCATATCAAAACCATCAGTGATAGCGAAGCCAATCAGCAAAATACCGATCAACAGCCACCAGATAAAACGTAAGACTTCATATTCAAACATAGTGGACTCCTGTTTACCGTGCTTCCTGCGCAGCCGCTATAGGTTGTTCAAAATGGTAGCGCCCTGTTCTCAGGCTGCTCGGCCCCAGACGTGCGTATTTGAACATCAGATACATTTCTGCAACCAGGAAGAGCGTATACAGACCACAGATCAGCGCCATTGAGAACAGAATGTCTCCTGCTGTCAGCGATGATGTAGCGACAGCCGTTGGCAGAATTTCACCGATGGCCCACGGTTGACGGCCGTATTCAGCCACAAACCAGCCTGCTTCAATAGCGATCCACGGCAGCGGAATACCATACAGTGCAACGCGGTGCAGCCAGCGTTTCTGACCAATTTTGCCACGCAGAACGGTCCAGAAAGACAGGCCGATGATCAGCAGCATCAGAATGCCGCAGCCCACCATGATACGGAAAGAGAAGTACAGCGGCGCAACGCGTGGGATAGAATCCTTAACCGCTTGTTTAATCTGCGTTTCTGTCGCGTCAGAGACTTTCGGAGTATAGCGTTTCAGCAGCAGACCATAGCCCAGATCCTGCTTAGACTGATCGAATGCTTCTTTTACTGCTGGATCGGTATTACCCGCGCGTAGTTCTTCCAGCAACTGGTAAGCTTTCATACCATTGCGAATACGCACTTCATGCATCGCCATCAGTTCTTTCAGACCCGTGACTTCTTTGTCAGTAGAACGTGTGGCAATGAGTCCCAGAGCATAAGGGATTTTGATGGCATAGTTATTTTCCATCGTATCCTGGTTCGGGATGCCAATCAGCGTAAAGGATGCCGGAGCCGGCTGGGTTTCCCATTCGGCTTCAATTGCTGCCAGTTTGGTTTTCTGCACGTCGCCCATTTCATAACCGGATTCATCACCCAGAACGATAACGGACAGAACAGAAGCCAGACCGAAGCTTGCTGCGATAGCGAATGAACGCTTGGCAAACGCAATGTCACGGCCTTTCAGCAGATAGTAAGAACTGATACCCAGAATGAACATCGCGCCCGTACAGTAACCTGCAGCCACCGTGTGAACGAATTTCACCTGAGCAACCGGGTTCAGCACCAGATCGGCGAAGCTCACCATTTCCATACGCATGGTTTCGAAATTGAAATCCGATGCGATGGGGTTCTGCATCCAGCCATTGGCAACTAGGATCCACAGTGCGGAGAAGTTGGAGCCCAGCGCGACCAGCCAGGTAACGGCCATATGCTGTACTTTTCCTAAACGGTCCCAGCCGAAGAAGAACAAGCCAACAAAGGTCGATTCCAGGAAGAATGCCATCAGGCCTTCAATCGCCAACGGCGCGCCGAAAATATCCCCGACGTAGTGAGAGAAATATGACCAGTTGGTCCCGAATTGAAACTCCATGGTCAATCCGGTAGCGACCCCCAGAGCGAAGTTAATAGCGAATAACTTGCCCCAGAATTTGGTCATATCTTTATAGATTTGTTTGCCAGACAGCACATATACCGTTTCCATAATCGCCAGCAAAAACGCCATCCCCAGCGTTAATGGTACGAATAGAAAATGGTACATTGCAGTTAAGGCAAACTGTAAACGTGACAGTTCGACTACATCAAACATTTTGACTCCTTGCTCCTCGCAGGAAGGGATTAGCTTGCAAACGCTGACAAGCTGCCAAACATCCGGCCATTACACCCAAAAGAACACAACAAGAATTGCTTTAACACAGGCTGTAACAAACGCTATAAATACCGTTCACCAGGGCAGTCATACCCCGACAGCAAGTTCAAGATAAATCACAAGTATTACAAGTAGCGTACCCCATAGGGAGGTAGCCGTATATTACGCCTGTAATCCCCTACAATAAATAGGTTTTTACGTGACCCAGACTAGGTTTTTGGCTTCAAATCAACTTTTCAGCTAAAAGACACGAAAGGCGATAATTGACCTCGCGCAATTTAAGCCTATTTCAGAAATTATATCCAGAGGCGTTTTTTGATCTAAAACAATTTAGCGCTTTTCTCGTGATTGATGCGTTGCATTAATTTCTTTATTGCACCTATTGTTAATACATTGTGACTTTTCGGTTTAATTAAAATTAATTCAGCAATATATTTTTTACTTTCAGTTATCGATTATTCACATGCTTTTCTTATCTTCTATTTTATGTCAGATTTTTATTTTTTATTGCTGACAACGACGCGGTATTTCTTATCAAATGGCAGTGAACTCCCTGCCCTTCCCCAGTGCGCCGTCGGTTTGTCACGCTGCATGCAAAAGCGGAGGCCAAGAGGCCTCCGCGGTGATTACAGATAAGGTGAGACGAAGCACACTGCGGTGATTTACCTCTTCGCTTTCATGCGTTCGATGGCCTTATCGTAAACTGTGTTACTTTTCTCACTTTTCGCAAGCTCATAATGCTGAAGTGCATCACTGAACTGACCCGCATTCTCGTAGATTTTTGCGATGTTGTAGTACGAACTGGCACGCGTGGTTGCCGCATTGCTACCGTTTGCCAGCGCAATCGCTTTACGGTTAGCCCAAATAGCTTCGGCAATGTTACCCCGCTTTTGATAAGCCAAACCCAGATTGCTGTATGCCTGACCAAATGCGCTGTCCTGCTCGATCGCGGCCAAGAACAGTGTCGTGGCCTGTTCCAGTTCACCGCGTCCATAAGCAGCCTCGCCGTCACGGTTGAGCGTTTTTGCCAGTGCGGTATTTCCGGTAACTGAAGTGGCTGTCTGCGCCGGGTTAAGCACCATTGGCAACGCATTACCATCCTTCGCTTTTGAGAAATCAGCCTCGCCAACAGCATTGATATCTTCAAAATCACCGTTAGGGTTAAGACGGAAAACCGTCCAGATATTCCCTGTCTTATTCAGTGGTACGGAATACGTCCGCACTAATGAACTCCCTACATAGACAAATACTTTTGCACTACTTGCGGAAAGTGCTGGTGAATTATTTTTATCACCGTTCGTATAATCATGAACAGCATAAATATAACTTTCACCTAAACGCTTTTTATCAATAGTGATGGTTTCCGGCCCAAAGCTATCGGTATCATCAACATCAAGATTGGCATCACGTCCTTTCTTGTGTTGGAAATAAATATGATTATCCGGATAAATAAGATGAGAATCTAAATCGAAAGGTCTTTCCCCCCAGGTTAATACAATTCTCATACCATCCAGGTTTTTCATTACTGGACTAATAGCATAAGTCATTCCATCACACGGACACTTCACTACCAGATCGGAATAGCCTTCTTTTTTAATGATCAGCAGACTGTCCTGATCCACCGCAAGCGGTGCATTAAGCGCCACGCGGCCAGCGGCATCAGAGCGAGCGGTTACTGACTGCGCGCCGTTCTTCTGTAGAATCACCGCCGCATCATCAATCTTTTTATCTTTAACGGTCGCACTCAGCACTTCAATATTAATAGACTGTGCGCTGGCAGCGCAGGTAAATACAGATAATGCCAACATCAGCGCTTTTATATTTCCTTTCACACAACATCCCCTTAAGGCAAATTAATTAATCATTCCCTGTTTACATGAACTCAATGAAATATTCTTCATTTCTGCTTATCACTAATCAGCCTTTTCAGGCGCGCGAATTATCCAATAAAACCACGAAAAAGTCATGTGCAATTCAATTGCGTCGATTAACCTCATGGCTAAATTTGAATAAAAAAAGCCACCCGAAGGTGGCTAGAGTATTTAATCAAATAATCGATTAACGCGCTAATATCGCTTTTACTGCATCACCGATATCCGCCAGGCTGCGAACGGTTTTAACACCCGCTGCTTCTAACGCCGCGAATTTATCGTCAGCAGTACCTTTACCACCGGCGATGATTGCACCAGCGTGGCCCATGCGCTTGCCTTTCGGCGCCGTCACACCCGCAATGTAGCCGACAACTGGCTTAGTCACGTGTTCTTTGATGTACGCTGCCGCTTCTTCTTCCGCCGTACCACCGATTTCGCCGATCATCACGATGGCTTCGGTCTGCGGATCCTGTTCAAACAGCTTCAGAATATCGATGAAGTTAGAGCCAGGGATCGGGTCACCGCCGATACCGACACAGCTGGACTGACCCAACCCGGCATCGGTCGTTTGCTTCACCGCTTCATACGTCAGCGTACCTGAACGAGAAACGATACCCACTTTACCCGGCAGGTGGATATGGCCTGGCATAATACCGATCTTACATTCGCCTGGGGTGATCACACCTGGGCAGTTCGGACCGATCATCCGCACGCCGCTCTGGTCGAGTTTCACTTTCACCGTCAGCATATCCAGCGTCGGGATACCTTCGGTGATACAGATAATCAGCTCGATACCTGCGTCAATCGCTTCCAGAATGGAGTCTTTACAGAACGGAGCCGGAACGTAGATAACGGATGCGGTTGCGCCCGTCGCTTCTACTGCCTCACGCACCGTATTAAATACGGGCAGGCCCAGATGTTCCGTGCCGCCTTTACCTGGCGTCACGCCACCGACCATTTGTGTACCGTAAGCAAGTGCTTGCTCAGAGTGGAATGTCCCCTGACTACCGGTAAAACCCTGACAGATAACTTTGGTATTTTTATTAATCAGAATGGACATTATTTCCCCTCCACTGCTGCAACAACCTGCTGAGCGGCACCCGTCAGGCTGGTCGCGGCGATAATATTCAGGCCGCTATCCGCCAGTTTCTTGGCACCCAGCTCCGCATTGTTTCCTTCCAAACGCACAACAACCGGTACATTAACACCCACTTCGGCTACCGCGCCGATGATGCCGTCGGCGATCAAATCGCAACGCACAATGCCGCCAAAGATGTTAACAAAGACAGCTTTTACCTTGTCATCAGACAGGATAATTTTGAACGCTTCGGTAACACGTTCTTTCGTCGCGCCGCCGCCAACATCAAGGAAGTTTGCAGGAGAACCGCCGTGCAGTTTCACGATGTCCATGGTGCCCATCGCCAGACCGGCGCCGTTCACCATACAACCAATATTGCCGTCCAGCGCAACATAGTTCAGTTCCCACTGTGCTGCATGCGCTTCACGGGAGTCTTCCTGGCTTGGGTCACGCATTTCGCGCAGCTCAGGCTGACGGAATAACGCATTGCCGTCCGCGCCCAGTTTGCCATCCAGACACACCAAATCACCCTGCTTAGTGATCACCAGCGGGTTGATTTCTACCAGTGCCAGATCGCGCTCCAGGAACAGCGTCGCCAGACCCATGAAGATTTTGGTGAATTGAGCAACTTGCTTACCGCTCAGGCCCAGTTTGAAAGCCAGTTCGCGCCCCTGATAAGGCTGTGGGCCTACCAGTGGATCGATCGCCGCTTTATGGATCAGTTCCGGCGTCTCTTCCGCCACTTTTTCAATTTCTACACCGCCTTCGGTGGATGCCATGAACACCACGCGACGCGTGCCACGGTCAACAACTGCACCCAGATAAAGCTCTTTGTCGATATCTGTTGCCGCTTCAACCAGAATTTGATGAACCGGTTGACCCTGTGCGTCAGTTTGATAAGTAACGAGTTTTTTACCTAACCAGTTTTCAGCAAAGGCGCGGATATCTTCTTTGTTACTGACGACTTTAACGCCGCCCGCTTTACCGCGACCGCCTGCGTGAACCTGACATTTTACGACCCACGGACCCGCACCAATTTTAGACGCGGCTTCTTCCGCTTCACGCGGTGTGGTACAGGCATAGCCGGTCGGTGCCGGTAAACCATATCGAGCAAAGAGTTGTTTTGCCTGATACTCGTGTAAATTCATGATGTTCTATCCATTTAGGTTTGGAGATAAGTCGGCAGGTGGTTTTTCTTCACCGACTCTTTCGGTAGCGAAAAACGCCAATAACTCTCTGATATATTTGGATAACGCCGCTGAAAAAAGCGACCTGCATAGCACTTAATCTGGTATATCGCTTCGGGCGGGAACCGTCAGGGTTATCCGCCCGAGATCAAACGTCTATCTGTCGGACTACACGTCTAACAGCAGACGTGCCGGATCTTCCAGCATCTCTTTCACCGTCACCAGGAAGCCAACGGATTCACGGCCGTCAACCAAACGGTGATCGTAAGACAGCGCCAGATACATCATCGGCAGAATAACGACCTGACCATCCACCGCCATTGGGCGATCTTTAATGGCGTGCATACCCAGAATCGCACTCTGCGGTGGGTTGATGATCGGGGTAGACATCAGAGAACCAAAGACGCCGCCGTTGGTAATCGTGAAGTTACCGCCCAGCAGCTCTTCAACCGTCAGTTTGCCGTCACGGCCTTTCACGGCCAGATCTTTGATACGTTTTTCAATGTCGGCCATGCCCAGCGCATCCACATCACGCAGCACTGGCGTAACCAGACCACGCGGAGTCGAAACCGCAATGCTGACATCGAAATAGTTGTGGTAAACCACATCTTCGCCATCAATAGAGGCATTCACTTCAGGGTAACGCTTCAGCGCTTCAACCACGGCTTTGATGTAGAAGGACATAAAGCCCAGACGCACACCGTGACGTTTCTCAAACGCTTCGCCGTATTGCTTGCGCAGATCCATAATGGGCTGCATGTTGATTTCGTTGAACGTCGTCAACATGGCCGTGCTGTTTTTCGCTTCCAGCAGGCGCTCTGCAACACGCTTACGCAGGCGCGTCATCGGTACGCGTTTTTCACTGCGCGCACCCAAAGCCGGTGCCGGAGCAGCCGGAGCCTCAGACTTAACCGCTTTGCCAGATTCTTTCTTCTGAGCAGCCAAATGCTTATCGACGTCTTCACGAGTAATTCGACCACCTACGCCGCTGCCTTTGATAGCAGAGGCATCGAGATCGTGCTCGGCAATCAGACGGCGGATCGCTGGGCTTAGCGCGTCGCTATTCTCTTCTTCCAGCCCAGCCGTATGGCGCTGTGCCGGTGTTGATTCTTTGCTCTGTGACTTCTCACTGGTTTCTTTACCAGAGCTGTCGCCACGGCGGATGCGGCCCAGCAACTGGCGAGACGTTACCGTAGCACCTTCTTCTTCCAGCACGGCATCCAGAATGCCAGCTTCAGAGGCAGGCACTTCCAGTACAACTTTGTCAGTTTCAATTTCAACCAGTACTTCATCGCGCTGAACGCTATCGCCTGGTTTTTTATGCCAGGTCGCAACAGTGGCGTCAGCGACGGATTCAGGCAGGTCGGGTACAAGAATATCTACGCTACTCATTATCTATCCTTTTATTTAATCAACGTTCAGCGCGTCATCGACCAGATCTTGCTGTTGTTTCTGGTGTACGGACATATAGCCAACGGCGGGTGATGCAGACGCCGGGCGTCCTGCGTAACGTAAAGAAGCCCCAAACGGAATCACTTCACGGAAATGGTGCTGACTGCAATACCAGGCTCCCTGATTCAGTGGCTCTTCCTGACACCACACGAAATCGTGAACATGGGCAAAAGATTCCAGCGCCGCTTGTACTGCCTGATGCGGGAACGGATAAAGCTGTTCGATACGGACGATCGCGACATCTTTTTGCTCGTTCTTGCGGCGCTGCTCCAGCAAATCATAGTAGACCTTACCGGAACAAAGCACGACACGCTTCACGGCTGCTGGATCTAATTCTTCTATTTCACCAATCGCTGGCTGGAAGGAGCCGTTCGCCAGTTCTTCCAGTGAAGAGATCGCCAGCGGATGGCGCAACAGGGATTTCGGTGACATAACCACCAGCGGACGGCGCATTCCGCGCAGCGCCTGACGGCGAAGCATGTGATACACCTGTGCAGGCGTTGATGGAATACAAACCTGCATATTTTGCTCAGCGCACAATTGCAGATAACGTTCCAGTCTCGCAGACGAGTGCTCTGGGCCCTGTCCTTCGTAACCGTGCGGCAGCAGCATAACCAGACCACACATCCGGCCCCACTTCTGCTCGCCGGAGCTGATGAACTGGTCGATAACCACCTGCGCACCGTTGGCGAAGTCACCAAACTGCGCTTCCCAGATGGTCAGCGTGCGCGGTTCTGCGGTCGCATAACCGTATTCGAACGCCAGAATCGCCTCTTCGGACAATACGGAGTCCCAGACGTTAAACGCGCCCTGCCCGTTATGCACATGATTCAGCGGTGTGTAGCTGGAACCGTTTTTCTGGTTATGCACAACAGCATGGCGATGGAAGAACGTACCGCGGCCGCTATCCTCACCGGACAGGCGAATCGGAATGCCCTCGTCAACCAGCGTCGCGTAGGCCAGCGTTTCCGCTCCGCCCCAGTCAAATGGCTTGTTGCCAGCGGCCATTTCGGCACGGTCAGCATAAACTTTGGCAACGCGAGGATGAACGTCAATCCCTTCCGGCACTTCACTGATACGCTTCGCCAGTTCCTGCAAGCGTTTCATTTCTGTTGCGTGCGGATAAGGCTCATCCCACTCATGGTTCAGATACGGCGTCCAGGTAAAGGACTGCATATCCATTTCACGCCATTCTTCCACCACGCACTCACCCGCATCGAGCGCGTCGCGGTACAGATTGACCATTTCAGTGGCATCTTCCAGCGTGATGGATTTTTCCTGCTCCAGACGGTCGGCATAGACCTTACGTGGCGTAGGATGTTTTTTGATCTTCTGGTACATCATCGGCTGCGTTGCACTTGGCTCATCAGCTTCATTATGACCATGACGGCGATAACAAATCAGATCGATGAACACATCGCGCTTAAACTCATTACGGAAATCCAGCGCCAGACGCGTAACAAACGCCACCGCTTCGGGATCGTCTGCGTTGACGTGGAAAATAGGCGCCTGCACCATTTTGCCGATATCGGTACAGTATTCGGTGGAACGGATATCCAGCGGGTTAGACGTGGTGAAGCCGATACGGTTGTTGATAACAATACGCAGCGTGCCGCCAACTTCGTAGCCACGCACCGTCGACATATTCAACAGTTCCTGCACCACACCCTGACCACTCACTGCCGCATCGCCGTGAATAGTGATTGGCAGAACACGCGGACCACTCTGGCTATTAAGACGATCAAGACGCGCACGAACCGATCCCGTCACAACCGGGCTGACGATTTCAAGATGCGAGGGGTTGAACGCCAGCGCCAAATGCACCAGGCCGCCAGCAGTCTCGAATTCCGACGAGAAGCCCTGATGATATTTCACGTCACCCGTACCCAGGTGTTCTTTATGCTTGCCGGCGAATTCGTCGAACAGATCCTGAGATTTTTTGCCCAATACGTTGATCAGCACGTTGAGGCGGCCACGGTGCGCCATCCCCAATACCACTTCACGGGTGTCGTTCGCGCCCGCATGGCGAATCAGCTCTTTCAGCATCGGAACCAACGCATCGCCGCCTTCCAGCGAGAAACGCTTCGCACCGGGATACTTAGCACCCAGATAACGTTCCAGCCCTTCGGCTGCGGTTAATTCTTTCAGGAAACGACGCTTTTCTTCGAGAGAAAATGACGGCTGCCCCATTACCGATTCGATACGCTGCTGGATCCAACGTTTCTCTTCCGTACTGGTCATGTGCATATATTCCGCACCGATAGAACCGCAGTAGGTGCGTTTCAGTGCTTCATACAGATCTTCCAGCTTCATGGTGTCTTTGCCGATGGCAAAAGAGCCCACGTTGAAGGATTCCTGTAGATCATCCTGCGTCAGATTGTGGTAATCCAGATCCAGTTCTGCAACTGGCTCCTGAGGGCGCAGGAAAATCGGGTCCAGGTTAGCGCGCTGATGTCCACGGAAGCGGAACGCATTGATCAGCTGCAATACCTTGACCTGCTTAGCATCAATATCGGGATCGGTGACTGATGAGGTAAAGCGTGAAGAGTCTTTCGCCAGACGGCGGAAATATTCACGCGTTTTGGAATGGAGTTGATCCGGTTTGACCCCACTCGTAGGCAATTGCTGGAAGATCGAGCGCCAGCTATGTTCGATCGAGTCAGGATCGGTTAAAAAATCTTCATAGAGTTGCTCTATGTAGGACTGATTCGCACCCGCCAAATAGGAGGAATCCAGCCAGGCCTTCATTGCGCCGTTCTGCATTATGATCCCTTAAGCTAATAAGCTTCAGTTTTCGCCGTGGTTAACATGTAATTAGTGCCCGTATATCGTTTACTATACAAACGGTTCACTTGTCGTACATCGGTACGCGCTTAGGGTATCCATCCCCCCTAAGGAACCTTTAAAAACCGGTTCTGGCGCGTAAGCCGGTTTTTAAAGGTTTCCTGCGCTCCCTCTGAAGAATAGCAACTTCAGAGGGAGATACATGTTTTACTACTTATCTTTATGCAATAACGCGTTACGTACTGACTATCCGTTACGCGCTGCGGTGCAACAGCATCGATTTAATATGACCGATAGCCTTGGTCGGGTTCAGCCCTTTCGGGCACACATTGACGCAGTTCATGATGCCGTGGCAGCGGAAGACGCTGAACGCATCGTCCAACTCGTCCAGTCGTGGCTTGGTTTCCGTATCGCGGCTGTCGATCAGGAAACGGTAAGCCGCCAGCAGCCCCGCAGGCCCAACAAACTTGTCCGGGTTCCACCAGAACGACGGGCAAGACGTTGAACAGCAGGCGCACATGATGCATTCATACAACCCATCCAGCTTGGCACGTTGTTCAGGCGATTGCAGATGCTCGCGCGCCGGCGGATTTTTCCCATTATTCAACAGGTAAGGCTTTATTTTCTCATATTGGGCATAGAACTGTCCCATGTCCACTACCAAATCACGTACAACCGGTAATCCAGGTAAAGGACGGATAACAATTTTGCTGTTTCCGCGACGTAACGCGGAAACCGGCGTAATACAGGCCAGCCCATTTTTGCCGTTCATGTTAACGCCATCGGAACCGCAGACGCCTTCACGGCAGGAACGACGGAATGACAGCGTCGGGTCCTGCTCTTTCAGCAACATCAGCGCATCCAGCAGCATCATGTCGCGGCCTTCTTCCGCTTCCAGTTGGTAATCCTGCATCCGCGGAGCATCATCAACATCCGGGTTGTAACGATAAATAGAAAATTCGAGTTTCATCGTTTGATCTCCGCAATTAATAAGTACGTATTTTCGGCGGGAACGCCGGACGCAGTTTAGGCTGCATGTTCACCTCACGGCGCGTCATGCTGTCGGTTTGCGGCAGATACAACGAATGGCACAACCAATTCTCATCGTCACGTTCTGGGTAATCGAAGCGGCTATGGGCACCACGGCTTTCTGTACGGAAGTTAGCCGAAACCGCCGTTGCATACGCAGTTTCCATCAGGTTATCCAGTTCCAGACACTCAATGCGCTGGGTGTTGAATTCGCTGGATGTGTCATCCAGACGCGCATTTTTCAGGCGTTCACGGATCACTTTCAGCTCTTCCAACCCTTTCGCCATCGCATCACCTTCGCGGAAGACCGAGAAGTTATTCTGCATACAGGATTGCAACGCCTTGCGGATTTCCACCGGATCTTCACCAGAACGAGTATTGTTCCAACGATTCATGCGGTCGAGCGACGCTTCAATATCGGATTCACTGGCATCACGGCTTTCGCCCTGCTCTTCCAGAGACTCTTGCAGATGAATACCCGCCGAGCGACCAAATACCACCAGGTCGAGCAGCGAGTTACCGCCCAGACGGTTGGCACCATGAACCGAGACGCAGGCAATTTCACCCACGGCGAACAGCCCTGGAATCACCACGTCTTCGCCTTTCTCATTCACCGTCAGCGCCTGGCCGCTCACTTTGGTCGGAATACCGCCCATCATGTAGTGGCAGGTTGGAATAACTGGAATCGGCTCTTTCACCGGATCGACGTGCGCAAACGTGCGGGACAGCTCCAAAATACCCGGCAGACGGGATTCCAGAACATCTTTACCCAGATGGTCCAGCTTCAGCTTGGCGTGTGGTCCCCACGGGCCATCGCAGCCACGGCCTTCACGAATTTCGATCATGATAGAACGCGCAACCACGTCACGGCCCGCCAGATCTTTCGCGTTCGGCGCGTAGCGTTCCATGAAACGTTCACCGTGCTTGTTCAGCAGGTAGCCGCCTTCACCACGACAGCCTTCGGTCACCAGCACACCCGCGCCAGCAATACCGGTCGGGTGGAACTGCCACATTTCCATATCTTGCAACGGAACGCCGGCACGCAATGCCATGCCTACGCCGTCACCTGTATTAATGTGTGCGTTGGTCGTGGATTGATAGATACGGCCTGCGCCACCGGTTGCCAGCACAGTCGCTTTCGCTTTGAAATAAACGACTTCACCGGTTTCGATACAGATCGCCGTGCAGCCGACTACTGCGCCATCCTGATTCTTCACCAGATCGAGGGCGTACCACTCGGAGAAGATAGTCGTATGGTTTTTCAGGTTCTGCTGATACAGCGTATGCAGCAGCGCATGGCCAGTACGGTCAGCGGCAGCTGCGGTACGCGCGGCCTGCTCGCCGCCAAAATTCTTGGACTGACCGCCGAACGGACGCTGATAAATGCGACCATCGTCCAGACGGGAAAACGGTAAACCCATGTGTTCCAGTTCCAGAATCGCTTCCGGGCCGGTTTTACACATATATTCAATCGCGTCCTGATCACCAATGTAATCTGACCCTTTTACGGTGTCATACATGTGCCATTCCCAGTTATCTTCATGGGTGTTACCCAGCGCAACGGTAATACCACCCTGCGCAGAGACAGTATGGGAACGGGTTGGGAACACTTTCGATAACAGGGCGCAGGACAGGCCCATTTGGGAGATTTGCAGCGCGGCACGCATACCTGCGCCACCCGCACCAACAACCACTGCATCAAATTCTCTGACTGGCAAATTCATCACGCACCCCACACCACAATAGTTCCATAAATGACGTACACCAACAGCGCCACGACAATCGCTAACTGTAAAGTCAGGCGTAAGGCCAGCGGTTTAATGTAGTCGGTCAGCACTTGCCACATCCCTATCCAGGCATGAACCAGAATGGAAAATAACGTTAGCAGTGTGAATACTTTGGTGAGAGCCATCGCGAAGAAACCACGCCAGATTTCATACGTGATATCGCCAGCTGTAGCAATAAAACCAATAATATAAATTACATACAGAACAATGACGATGGCGGAAGCGCGAATCAGTAACCAATCGTGTACGCCATTGCGTCCTAACGCAGAAGCATTGCTTACCATACGAGGACTCCAGCCAGAATTGAAAGCACGACAGTAATAATAAAGGAGATATTTGCAGAACGCTTACCTGCGGCAAGATCTTCTTCTATATAGCCAAAATCCATCAAGAGATGACGTAAACCACCAACAATGTGATAAGCCAACGCAACGAGGATGCCCCAAACGATAAATTTGACGATGAAGCTATCCATAATTTCCGCAGCACGCAGGAACCCTTCCTCTGAAGAAAGAGAAGTGCCCAACAGCCACAGTAAAATACCGACAGCGACAAAGGTGATAACGCCGGAGACGCGGTGAAGAATAGATGCTATCGCAGTAACGGGAAACTGGATCGTCTGCAATTCCAGATTGACAGGTCTTTGTTTTTTCACGGATTTGCCCACACAGCTTTTATTATTGTTTCTTCCTCCGGGCCTGATGTGAGGTCAGACAGTATGAAAGTTGCAGCCCTGAAGAGTGGGTTTACGATACGCGCTCAAACATCGACATTCCGGTGTCTAAACAGCGCATGATCCTTTCATACTGGGTGCTCCTACTGCAGGGTGATTCCGGAGACCTGGCGGCAGTATAGGTCCTTCACATTCCTATTACAATTCCCATACAAACTGTTTGGTGACATTTGCCCCGAACAGTGATTTAGATCACGAATTTCACAATTTATATAAAATTAATTATCTGATTTGACAAAAGTTCAACATTTCAATTACAACTAGGGGATTGAGTTCCTTATGATGTGTTAAAGCACACGGCGACACTTCCACACTGGCGTAACTTGTGTAACAGTGGGGAGAGAGTCCACGTAAAAGTCATAGGTAATGACTAGAATCTATTCAGAGCGCAACTCATTATCTGAATATTGTTAATTACCTGGAGAACGAATTTTTCATCCTGAATGCGGCAATCCGCCTTACTCTGTATCCTATTTGACGACGGTGTCACGACAGAGTTTCATCGGCCATTTTCTTTGCCGGTGCACAGGCATGACGGTATTTCTTCAGTGAAAATTTTTAAAATTAAAGCGCTAAGGAGACTGTAAATGGCTGATAAAAAAGCAACACTTACTCTAGAAGGTAAAGAACCAATTGAGCTAAATGTCCTATCCGGCACTCTAGGACATGATGAGATTGATATTCGTCCCCTCGGTTCTAAAGGTTACTTCACATTTGACCCCGGTTTTACCTCTACTGCATCTTGCGAATCAAAGATTACCTATATCGACGGTGACGAAGGCATTCTGCTGCACCGCGGCTTCCCAATTGCCCAACTGGCTGAAAAGTCTAATTATCTTGAAGTATGTTACATCCTGCTGTTCGGTGAAGTCCCGACGGTAGAACAGTATGAAACCTTCAAGACAACCGTGACGCGCCACACCATGATCCATGAGCAGATTACCCGTCTGTTCCACGGTTTCCGTCGCGATTCACACCCAATGGCCGTATTGTGCGGTGTGACTGGCGCGCTGGCGGCGTTCTACCACGATTCACTGGACATTAACATTGAGCGCCACCGTGAAATCGCGGCCTACCGCCTGCTGTCCAAAATGCCGACCGTCGCGGCAATGTGCTACAAATATTCACTGGGTCAGCCGTTTGTTTATCCGAAAAACAACCTGTCCTATGCGGGTAACTTCCTGCACATGATGTTCTCTACGCCTTGCGAAGAATATGTTGTGAATCCGGTGCTGGAACGCGCCATGGACCGTATTCTGATCCTGCATGCCGATCACGAACAAAACGCCTCAACCTCTACCGTACGTACCGCTGGCTCTTCTGGCGCGAACCCGTTTGCCTGTATCGCCGCGGGGATCGCCTCGCTGTGGGGACCGGCGCACGGCGGCGCGAACGAAGCCTGTCTGCGTATGCTGGAAGAGATCAGCAGCGTGGAACACATCCCGGCGTTTATCGAACGTGCAAAAGACAAGAACGACTCCTTCCGCCTGATGGGCTTCGGCCACCGCGTGTACAAGAACCACGATCCACGCGCCAAAGTCATGCGTGAAACCTGCCACGAAGTGCTGAAAGAGCTGGGCAGAAAAGACGATCTGCTGGAAGTGGCGATGGAGTTGGAGCATATTGCGCTGAACGACCCGTACTTCATTGAGAAGAAACTGTACCCGAACGTGGACTTCTATTCAGGTATCATCCTGAAAGCAATGGGTATTCCATCTTCCATGTTTACGGTTATCTTCGCGATGGCGCGTACCGTGGGCTGGATTGCGCACTGGAACGAAATGCACGACGACGGCATCAAGATTGCCCGTCCGCGTCAGCTGTATACTGGCTATGACAAACGTGACTTCGCGTCTAATCTGAAGCACGATTAATCTATTCAGTATCTACATAAAAAGGCCGGACTTTCCGGCCTTTGTTTTTTTACCTCATACTGAGATTTATCTAGATTGGAATACGGAAATCAGTACTGAGAGAACCATCCCTAATATCATTTCTATTACTCACACGAAATCCTTTTCAATTAATCTAAAAAATGGCACGTCTTCCTTTATTTCTGGCAGTGCGGGCACCAATAGAACGGGCGTGATGACAGCATCGTTCTTTCGATGATTCCGCCGCAGCGCTCACAGCTTTCCCCTTCACGATGAAAAACCTTGAACGAGAAAATTGCGCCATGATGGTGGTTTTCATCAACGGTGCCGCGCGTGTTGTAGGATAGCCGGGGAATCTCCAGTAGCGCCTGACTTAACATCTGCAACTGTTCCTCATTCAGCTCTGCTGCCGTGTGTTGCGGCGCCAGCTGTGCCTGCCAGAGAATCTCGACGCGCAGGTAATTCCCCAGTCCCGCAAGAAATGCCTGATCCAACAGCAACCCACTAAACTGGCGACGACGAAAACGCGGTAGTAGCAGACGCTCATACACCTGTTCTGGCGTCAGTGAGAGATCCAAGACATCAGGGCCAATACGTTGCAGGAAAGGATGCACGGTGAGCGCCTCCGGCGTCAGCATTTCAATATCGGACGCGCTGTAAAGCAGAATGGCACGATCCTGCGTTTCCAGCCGGACGCGCAAATCCCGCTTCGTTTCCGGCGATTCGCCGGCATTCACCACGCGCCACACGCCATACAGCTGGTTATGGCTATACAGCACCCGATCGTTGCCAAAATAGGTCAGCAGCGCTTTTCCGCGCGTTTCAATCTGCCTGACCTGCTGCCCGACCAATTCCGCCTCGTACGGCTTCAACTCAGGAAACGCAAACCAGACACGCGTCAGCGTTTTTCCCACAACGGCCTCAACCAGCTTATCGGCCGCCCGGCGAATTTCCGGTCCTTCCGGCATACCTTACTCCCTGAAATTCGGACATATTGCGCGATTAACCACTCTAATGCAGCGCGCCCCCCGTCACCGCCACATCCACGTGCTGCACCAGCGACTGCTTGATCATCACTTCCAGCGCCGCCGTGACTAGCGGCGTGGGCATGCTCGGCTCACCGGGATGTCGCGCAGCCTGTTCCGGCGAATAGGGAATGTGAACGAACCCGCCGCGAACCACATCACCCTGTTGGTGCAGATGATGTAAAAGCCCGTACATCACATGGTTGCAGACAAACGTCCCTGCGGTTTGCGACACCGAGGCGGGAATGCCCGCCACACGTAACGCCTGCACCAGCGCTTTCACCGGCAGCGTCGAGAAATACGCCGCTGGCCCCTTTTCGACTACGGGCGTATCAATCGGCTGGTTGCCTCGGTTATCGGCAATACGGGCATCATTAATATTAATCGCCACGCGTTCGACAGAAATATCAGCACGACCGCCCGCCTGCCCCACCGCAATCACCACTTCCGGCTGCCATTCCGCGATGGCACGGTAAAGCTGTTCTAACGACAAATCAAAAACACAAGATAAACGGCAGGCGACCACGCGCGCGCCGCCGACTTCCCGCTGATGAAGCACTTTTACCGCTTCCCATGAGGGATTAATCGCTTCGCCCTCAAAAGGTTCAAACGCCGTGATCAAAACGGTTTTCATCGATTATCCCCGTCCTACAAAAAATAATGATTATGCCGCAGCAACCGTTATCTGGTGCTCGTTAAAGCAGCTACGCAATTTGCGAGCAAACAACAACGCATGTTGTCCATCGCCGTGAATACACACGGTATCCGCCTGCACAGCAACCCAGGAACCGTCGATTGCCCTGACCCGCTGGCGCTGGATCATTTCCAGCGTCTGCGCCAGCGCCAGCTCATCGCTGTTAATCAGCGCCCCCGCCTGAGTGCGCGGTACCAGCGTTCCGTCAGGAAGATAACAGCGATCGGCAAATACTTCCTGACGTGTTTCCAGCCCCAGCCGTTGACCGGCGCGGATTAATTCGCTTCCAGCCAGCCCGACTAAGCGTAACGCCGGATTCACCACTTTCACCGCCTTAGCTATCGCATCGGCCAGCGCCGGTTCACATGCAGCCTGATTGTAAAGCATACCGTGGGGCTTTACGTGCGACAGCGTGCCCCCTTCGGCAGCGACAATCGCGCTGAGCGCGCCAAGCTGATACACCATCTGTGCAAAGACAATTTCCGCAGGTACATTCATTGCCTTACGGCCAAAATTTTCACGATCGGGAAAGCTCGGGTGAGCGCCAAGCGCAACCCCATAGCCGATTCCCCAACGCACTGACTGACGCATGGTTTGCGCATCGCCAGCATGAAATCCACAGGCAATATTGGCAGAGGTCACCAGCTTCAGCAGCGCTTCGTCGTTCTCTCCCCCCTCGCCCAGATCGGCATTCAGATCAATAATCATGCAGCCTCCACGCCAGTTGTTCGAGGTAACGTCGCTGTTCTTCGCCCGCTTTTTGCGCTTGTGCCTGCGTACAGTGAATAAAATGTATCGGTTCGCCGAGCCGGATTTGCGCCAGATGGAACAAATCCGCTTCGATCACCGTCGCAATACGCGGATAACCGCCGGTTGTCTGCGCATCCGCCAGCAGTACGATAGGGTGGCCATTGTGTGGAACCTGCACGACGCCCGGCAGCAGCCCATGTGATGGCAGTTCGCGCGGTTTGTTGCCTGGCAAGGCAGAACGCTGTAGCTCAGCGCCGAGCAAACGGTAGCCCATGCGGTTACTTTGCGGGCTCAACTGCCAGGAGGTGCGCCAGAACAGCTCCCGCATCTCTTCGCTGAATTCCTGATACTCCGGCCCCGGCAATGCCCGCACGCGGTTGCTGAACAACAGCTGCTTAATACCGACTTCCTGCGTCAGTTCACGAGTCGGCGTACCCAGCGGAAGCTCATCGCCGTCCATCAGCAAACGCCCGTCAAATCCCCCAAAGCCGGCTTTCAAATCGGTACTGCGTGAACCGAGCGCCTCCGGCACATCGATGCCACCGGACAGGGCCAGATAGCTGCGCATTCCGTTACGCGGCATACGCATTTTTAACGTTTGTCCCGGCTTCACGGCGAAACGCCAGCCTGTCCAGAGCGGTTTACCATCCAGATCGGCATGGCAGTCTGCACCGGTCAGCGCTACCCAGCAGGCGGTAGTGAATGTTGCGGTAAACTTGCCCAGCGTAATTTCCAGCGCGGCCGCATTCTCTGCGTTGCCCACTAGCAGGTTAGCCATCGTCAGAGCAGGCAGATCGAGCGCGCCTGACTGGCTGATTCCTAAACGACGAAAACCAACACGGCCGCCGTCCTGTACCGACGTATGCAATCCGGCATGGATAACTTTCAGCATATGCCCTCCTTCTGTGGCAGAAACCGAACGTTATCGCCAGGACGCAACAGCGTAGGCGGCATCGTTTGTGGATTAAACAATTTCAATGAGGTGTGGCCAATCAGTTGCCAGCCGCCCGGCGTCGCCAGCGGATAAATCCCCGTCTGTGCCCCACCAATCCCAACCGACCCTGCGGGCACGCGCAGACGCGGTTCGGCACGACGCGGCATATGCAGTTTCTCGTTTAGGCCGCCGAGGTAGGCAAAACCCGGCTGAAAGCCCAAAAAGTAGACCACATACTGTGCAGACGCATGCGCTTCCACAACCTGACGCTCGCTCAGGCCACTGTGAGCGGCAACTTCCGCCAGATCCGGCCCCGCGTCTCCGCCATAAACAACAGGAATGTCGATATCACGTGGCTCAAACACCAGCGATTCACTCTCTTCCCACCAACGCTGCAAGCGTTCAATCGCATCCAACGCCACCTGCTGCGGATTCGCCAGCAGCACCGTCAGGTTGTTCATGCCCGGAATCGCTTCCAGCACCTCTTCATGGTGGTTCAGGCGCTCGGCAAGCCCCCATATCCGCTGCTGGCTCTCCAGCGACATAGGCGGTTCCAGTTCCAGAACGACCGCTCTCTCGCCCAGAAGATAACATCGTGCTCGTTGCAATCTTTCCTCCTGAATCGCGTTTTATCCGTCATGGTGAACATGGCTAAATGATTAGCGTTGCTTACCGATACGTTTTCTTCTCAACAGCTAAGCAACAACGATGCCAACATAAAAAATGCGACATCATTCATGTGCGATGCAGAGACTTTCAGCCATCACGCAGGGTTAGGAATATCAATAAATGTCACATCAAAACCGTGCTGTTCCGCCAGCCACTCACCCAGCGCCCGAATGCCGCCGCGCTCGGTCGCATGGTGCCCGGCAGCGAAGAAGTGCAGCCCCATTTCGCGCGCGATGTGGATGGTTTGCTCAGACACTTCACCGGTAATAAACGCATCGACGCCAAATCGGGCCGCTTGTTCAATAAAGCCCTGACCACCGCCGGTACACCAGGCCACGCGCTGTATCTGTTGCGGTGCATTATCCCCACAATGCAGCACGGTACGCCCCAGCCGCTTTTCTACACGACGACAAAAAGCATCCGCCGTCATGGGCTGCGCCAGCGCGCCATAGGGTACTAGCGGCTCAATCGCCCCCTGAACCTGAATCTCCAGCAGTGCCGCCAGTTGGGCGTTATTCCCCAGTTCAGGGTGTGCATCCAGCGGCAGGTGATAGCCATACAGATTGATATCATTGACCAGCAGCGTTTTCAGCCGATTGCGCTTCATACCACAGACAATCTGCGGTTCGTTTTTCCAAAAATAGCCGTGGTGCACCAGAATGGCATCGGCCTGCTTTTCTACTGCCGCATCCAGCAGCGCCTGTGAAGCCGTTACGCCTGTCACAATACGTTTTACTTCTGCACGCCCTTCAACCTGTAAACCATTCGGCGCATAGTCCTGAAACGTCGCCGTGTTCAGTTTCTCATTAATGATTCTTTCCAGTTCCACATTACGCATACTTACTTTTCTCTTCTCGATCGTTACCCGCCATACCGATATTTTTTGCCGCTTCAAACGCCGCCAGCGTGCTCTGACGCGCGGTTTTGTGGTCGACGATGGGCAGCGGATAGTTCAGTTGATGGTGTTGTTTGTCAGCCCAGCGGTGGGGCTGATGGATATCTTTATCCGGCACGGCAGCTAGCTCTGGCAGCCAGTGACGGATAAACCGACCTTCAGGATCGAAGCGCTCGCCCTGCGTTGTCGGGTTAAAAATGCGAAAATAGGGTGCCGCGTCGGTGCCAGTCGATGCCGCCCACTGCCAGCCGCCGTTATTCGCCGCCAGATCGCCATCCAGCAATTGCGACATAAAGTAGCGTTCGCCTTCGCGCCAATCGATCAGCAAATCCTTGACGAGAAAACTGGCGCAGATCATACGCAGGCGATTGTGCATCCACCCTGTTTCATTCAGTTGACGCATCGCCGCATCCACGATTGGGTAGCCGGTTTTACCCTGTTGCCAAGCGGCTAAATCCTCCGGAGCTTCTCGCCATTTCACCCACTGCGTCCACGCGGTAAACGGACGGTGTTTACACAGCTGCGGCCAGAACACGATCAGGTGACGGTAAAATTCACGCCAGACCAGCTCGTTAAACCAGGTAAACGCCCCGCCTTCACGCCGTTCCAGCATATCCGGGCACTCGGCGCGCAGACGATTAACACATTGGCGCGGCGAGACTATCCCCAGTGCCAGATACGGAGAAAGTTTGCTGGTACCGGGCAGCGCAGGGAAATCCCGCTGTCGGTCGTAATCCTGTACCTGTTCGCGGCAAAAACGGCGCAGTTGCTGCAACGCCGCACGTTCACCGCAGGGGAAATCGTCGCTATCCACGTCGCGCTGCGGATAGCTGAATGGCGTCAGTGCCGTCATGTTATTGAGCGGCTCACCGCGCGCGTCCGGTGCCGGTACGCACGTCGTCTCCGCCTCCAACAGCCGTTTGATAAAGGCCTGACGAAATGGTGTAAACACTTTATACATCTCGCCGTTGCCCGTCAGCACGCTGCCCGGTGGCAGCAACAGGCTGTCATGATAGCCGTGACAAACCACGCTATCTGCCAGCCGATCCTTTACCTGCTTATCACGCAGCCGTTCGTTAATTTCATACTGATGATTGTAGAAAAGGTTGGTGGCCTGCTGTTGCGCACAAAATTGCACCAGCCAGTCAACCGATGCCGCAAAGTCAGCACATTCATGGTAATACAGCGGGATCCCTTTCTCGGCCAGCGCATGCTGCACCGACGTCAGGTTTTCCAGCAGAAAGGCCGCCTGACGCGGCGCCATATCGTGCTTTTCCCACTGCGCAGGCGTCGCGATAAAAACCGCTAACACACTGGCGTTCGGATCCTGACAGGCCGCATACAGCGCCAGATTATCAGTAATGCGCAGGTCGTGGCGCAACCAGACGACATGTGTAACGGCGTGATGTGTAACGGCATGCGTGGTCATGAAACTCCTCGGGCGGTCAAACTAGTGTCCGTAACGCAAGCGTAATGCCTCCGGGTACGGCTCAAAGTAACGCTGTTGAGCCAGATACGCATCGGGGTATTCCGCCATGTAATGTTTCAGCAGCGTGATAGGCGCCAATAGCGGCTGTAAACCTTGCCGATAGCGATCGATAAGCTGCGCCAGTTCCTGCCGCTGTTGCGAATTAAGCTGACGCCGGAAATAGCCCTGCACGTGCATCAGCACATTGGTGTGATTGCGCCGCGTCGCAGGCGTCGACAGCAGCTTCATGAGCCGTTTCCGGTATTCAACAATGTAATCTTCCAGCGATTCCCATTTATCGATTCCCGCAACAAACGGCCCCAGCTCGCGATATTCCGGCTGGGAATGCGCCAGCAGCAGGAGTTTATAGCGGCTATGAAAGGCAATGAGTGCGCCACGGCTCAGCCCGTCTTGCCATAGCTGATTCAATTCGTGTAGCGCATAAACGCGTTCAATAAAATTCTCCCGCAAGCCGGGATCGTGCAGGCGTCCATCTTCCTCAACCGGTAGCCAAGGCATTTGTCGCATCAGCTCCTGCGTAAACAGGCCGACTCCGCTTTTACGCGCATTCTTTTGCCCTTCATCGTAAACCTTCACGCGTTCCATACCGCAGCTTGGCGATTTCGCGCAGACGATATAACCGCATAAGTGCTGAAGCTGGCTGACTTTGTCAGTGGAAAACCCCGCCATCTGCTGGGTGACATCCAGCGGCGAACCATTGCTGGCACGCAGCGTAATGTGGCTTTCCCCTTCTCGCACCAGCCTGAGTGCCGGACGCGGCACTGGCAAACCAATCGCCATTTCCGGGCAGACCGGTTCAAAGCGAAAATAAGGTGCCAGTTGTTCCACGGCAAACGTCAGACGCTTGTGCCCGCCATCAAACCGCACGGGATTACCGAGCAGACAGGCGCTAATACCAACAGGGATGAGTTCGAGCGTCATGATTTATCCTTATACCCGTCATATTTCAAGCTGCATGCACGTTGGCATTCTATAAACCCTCTGACCAGCATAGCGGATTTCACCACGATCCTGTGCAGTCGCAGCGAAGAATAAAGTAATAAATCATGAGATTGGGGAGAAATAACGGCAGAACAGGCAGGAAGGGAAATGGGTAAATCTCGTCAAAACATATTTAAACCGATCCTTCGCCGGTTCATTTTTCGTGTTTATCTGCCATTCCCGTTTTAAGGATACAGCAGATAAACGCGAGAGACCTTATACGCAGGCCTTAATAAAAATCGCAAGCAGCCGCTTCGGACTGCGCCATCCATACCGGCTTATCGCTGGTTTTCAGCCAAACGCGGTGTAAATAGCTGTAAAAACGTGCCCGATCGCGGCGGAACAGCATCACCGGTAACGCCAGCACGCCGATGGCAACCACGGCGGCGCGACGCAGGAGAATACGGTGCAAGGGATAAGTAGTATAAAGCGACATAACGATCCTCCTCTGGGATAAGCGTCCTGATTCAGCGACGCTCTTCATAACGATAAAATAAGAACTGTGACATTGGTTAAAATTTTACCGCCTTTTCTGAAAGTTTACTACTCATCTGACCAGTAAAAGATGAAATAATCGCCAATTTTTCACCATTACGTCATTAAGTTACAATAACGTTAAAAATAAACTTATCATTAGTTAATTTATGGTTTTTAGATTGGATCAATTTATTCCTTCCTCTTGATACCTCCTTCCCACCGCAGACGATGTTGTTGGCACCGCAGCGCCATTACTCTCTCCTACAGTCTACTTTTCAGCCCATTTTTATACTTTTTTTACGCCCGCAGACGGGAAATTTGCACCTTCTTTTCCTATGTTTTCCTACTCTGACGCTGTCTATTTTGTTCTGGAGGTGTGTTGTGACGCTTAGCATCGTCTTAGGCGGCCTGCTCGTGCTGCTGTTACTGGTCTATCTGATTTATGCCTTGTTGAAGGCGGAGGAATTCTGATGGCCGCTGACGCTTTTCTACTGATCTTTGGCCTGCTGCTTACCGTGCTGATCGTCGCTCAGCCGTTGGGCAGCGGGCTGGCCCGTCTGATTGAGGGCGAAACGGGTACGCTTCTGCAAAAGTTTGAAGCAGGAACGGCACGCGTTTTCGCTTTAGATACGACGGAGATGCGCTGGCAGCAGTATGCCGTGGCGATTCTGACGCTTAACCTGATCGGCATTGTCGTCCTGTTTGTCCTGTTAATGGCGCAAGGGCTTCTGCCGCTTAACCCAGAAAATATGCCGGGGCTGTCGTGGCATTTGGCGTTGAACACGGCAATCAGCTTTGTCACCAACACCAACTGGCAGGCTTACAGCGGCGAAAACACGCTGAGCTACCTGAGCCAGATGGTTGGCCTAACGGTACAAAACTTCCTGTCCGCCGCCAGCGGCATCGCCGTCGCTTTCGCGTTAATCCGCGCGTTTTCCCGTCGCTGCGTCGACACACTGGGCAATGCGTGGCTCGATCTGTTTCGCATCACGCTGTACGTGCTGCTGCCGCTATCCCTGCTGCTGGCGCTGTTTTTTGTTAGCCAGGGCGTGCTGCAAAACCTGTTGCCTTATCAGCATTTGACCACGCTGGACGGTGCAGCCCAAACGCTGCCGATGGGGCCCGTTGCCTCACAGGAAGCGATTAAACTGCTCGGCACCAACGGCGGCGGTTTCTTTGGTGCCAACTCGGCTCATCCGTTTGAAAACCCGACCGCGCTGAGCAACATCGTACAAATGCTGGCGATCCTGTTGATTCCTACCGCGCTGTGCTTCGCCTTTGGTAAAGCCGTCAGCGACAACCGTCAGGGCCATGCACTGCTGTGGGCTATGGGACTCATCTTTATCGTCGCGGCAGCCGTGGTGATGAAAATGGAGGTCATCGGTAACCCACATCTGCTGGCATTAGGCGCGGACAGCGCGGCGAATCTGGAAGGTAAAGAGACGCGTTTTGGCGTTCTGACTTCCAGCCTGTATGCCGTTGTCACCACAGCTACCTCGACAGGTGCGGTGAACGCGATGCACGACTCTTTCACGGCGCTTGGCGGCATGGTTCCCATGTGGCTGATGCAGATTGGTGAAGTGGTGTTCGGCGGCGTCGGTTCTGGCCTGTACGGCATGCTGCTGTTCGTTCTTCTGACCGTCTTTATTGCTGGCCTGATGATTGGTCGCTCGCCGGAATATCTGGGCAAAAAGATCGAAGTCTATGAGATGAAGATGACGGCGCTGGCGATTCTTATTCCCCCTGCGTTAGTGCTGCTCGGTACCGCGCTGGCGCTGAGTACGGAAGCCGGACGCAGCGGCATTCTGAACCCCGGCGCGCACGGTTTTAGCGAAGTGCTCTATGCCGTTTCCTCTGCCGCGAATAACAACGGTAGCGCGTTTGCCGGCCTGAGCGTCAACACGCCGTTCTATAACGTGCTGCTCGCTGTCGCCATGCTGCTGGGTCGCTTTGCCGTCATGGTGCCTGTGTTGGCGATCGCCGGTTCGCTGGTCGTGAAAAAACGCCAGCCGGAAAGCAAAGGCTCATTGTCCACCCGCAGTCCGCTGTTTATCGGCATGCTCATCGCCATCGTTCTACTGATTGGCGCACTGACGTTTATCCCTGCACTGGCATTAGGGCCAGTCGCTGAACATTTACAGTTCGGCCTGACTCACTAAGGCTGGAGACTTTTTATGACTCGTCACACGATGAATCATCAGGCAACACAGGAACCGTCCTCTGCCCAGCAGGGCGAGGCTTCCCGCCACGCTGGCAAACGCAAACAGCAAACGCTGTTTGATAGAACATTAATCCGCTCGGCGCTGAAAGATGCGCTGAAGAAACTCGATCCGCGCGTGCAGTGGCGCAATCCGGTCATGTTCGTAGTGTACCTCGGCAGTATGCTGACCACCCTCGTCTGGCTAGCTATTCTGGCCGGTAAAACGGAAGGGAACGCCATGTTTACCGGGCTGGTATCACTCTGGCTGTGGTTTACCGTGCTGTTCGCCAACATGGCCGAGGCGCTGGCGGAAGGCCGCAGCAAAGCACAGGCAAACGCGCTGAAAGGCGTCAAAAAAACCAGTTGGGCGAATAAACTCTCCGCACCGCATCACGATGCCAGTTCGGAATCCGTGCCAGCCGATAGCCTGCGCAAAGGCGATATCGTGCTGGTGAGCGCGGGCGAAACGATCCCATGCGACGGTGAAGTACTGGAGGGTGGTGCGTCCGTCGACGAAAGCGCCATCACCGGGGAATCCGCCCCGGTGATTCGTGAGTCCGGCGGCGATTTCGCCTCCGTCACCGGCGGCACGCGCGTGCTGTCCGATTGGCTGGTGATTCAGTGCAGTGTCAATCCCGGCGAAACGTTCCTTGACCGGATGATTGCCATGGTTGAAGGGGCGCAGCGTCGGAAAACCCCGAATGAAATCGCGCTGACCATTCTGCTGATCGAGCTTACGCTCATCTTCCTGCTGGTCACTGCCACGCTCTACCCATTCTCCTGGTTCGGCGTACAGGCGAATCACAGCGGCGATGTTGTCGGCGTAACTGTGCTTGTCGCCCTGCTCGTCTGCCTGATCCCCACCACCATCGGCGGCCTGCTATCGGCTATCGGCGTGGCTGGGATGAGCCGGATGCTGGGGGCTAACGTGATTGCCACCAGCGGACGTGCCGTCGAAGCAGCGGGCGATATTGACGTTCTGCTGCTGGATAAAACCGGCACCATTACGCTGGGCAACCGTCAGGCTTCGGCTTTCCTGCCTGCGCCGGGTGTGACCGAACAGGCGCTGGCTGACGCCGCGCGTCTTGCCTCCTTAGCCGATGAAACGCCCGAAGGCCGCAGCATTGTAGTGCTGGCGAAACAGCGCTTTAACTTGGCAGATCAGGATCTCAGCTCGCTGGACGCGACTTTTGTCCCCTTTACGGCGCAGACACGCATGAGCGGTGTCAATTTTGGTCAGCGTACCATTCGTAAAGGGGCCGTCGATGCCCTGCGCCGCTACATTGAAGCGAACAACGGCGATTTCCCGCATCAGGTAGAAGAAGCAGTATCTAACGTTGCCCGCAGCGGAGGGACACCGCTGGTCGTTGCGGAAGGCAAGCGCGTGCTTGGTGTGGTGGAACTGAAAGACATCGTAAAAAGCGGCATCAAGGCGCGCTTTGCCGAGCTGCGCAGTATGGGGATCAAAACCGTGATGATCACCGGCGACAACCCGCTCACGGCGGCGGCGATTGCCGCAGAAGCTGGCGTCGATGATTTTCTGGCGGAAGCCACACCGGAAACCAAGCTGGCGCTGATTCGCCAGTATCAGGCCGAAGGTCGACTGGTGGCGATGACCGGCGACGGCACGAACGACGCTCCTGCGCTGGCGCAGGCCGATGTCGCGGTAGCCATGAACTCCGGCACGCAAGCAGCAAAAGAAGCAGGCAACATGGTTGACTTGGACTCCAATCCAACCAAGCTGATTGAGGTCGTACACATCGGTAAGCAGATGCTGATGACGCGTGGCTCGCTGACGACGTTCAGTATCGCCAACGACGTGGCGAAATATTTCGCCATTATCCCAGCGGCTTTTGCTGCCACCTATCCGCAGCTCAATGCGCTCAACGTGATGCAGTTGCACTCCTCCACCTCGGCCATGTTGTCGGCGGTGATCTTCAATGCGCTGATTATTGTGTTTCTGATCCCGCTGGCGCTCAAAGGGATTAGCTATCGACCCATGAGCGCCGCGGCGCAATTAAGCCGCAATCTGTGGATTTATGGTCTTGGCGGGCTGCTGGTGCCGTTCCTCGGTATCAAGCTGATTGATATGTTGCTGACTGGGCTGAATCTGGCTTAAGGACTGACGGGTATACGCTATGCGCTATTTACGTTCCTCTTTGTTTTTATTCTTATTATTGTTGCTGGTTACCGGCCTGTCCTACCCGCTGTTGACAACGGTGCTGGCACAGTGGCTGTTTCCGACTCAGGCAAACGGATCGCTGATTTACCGTGACAATACTGCCGTGGGTTCATCCCTGATCGGGCAGTCATTCAGTCGGGAGGGCTATTTTCAGGGGCGTCCTTCCGCCACGTCAGATGCGCCTTATAACGCGCTGGCGTCCGGCGGTAGCAATCTGGCCGCCAGCAATCCGGCGCTGGACAAACAGTTCGGTGAACGCGCCACGCATTGGCATCAGTTGGTTGGCAATCAGCAGCCGGTGCCCGCTGAATTGTTAACAGCATCCGGCAGCGGATTGGACCCGCAGATTTCCCCAGAGGCCGCACGCTATCAGGCGCTCTACATTGCGCAGGCCAGAGGAATGTCGCTCCAGCAGGTGCAGCAATTGATCGATCGCTTTACCGAAACGAGTAAGCCCGCGTTCATTGGGCAGCCGGCAGTCAATGTCCTGCTGCTGAATCTGGCGTTGGATAAGGAAAAACCCCTGCCTTAATCGGCTGTGCGTTACTATTAATCATTATACGGAACCCCGCTGAGGCTGTAGAGCGGTGGTAATGGGTAGATCGTAAAGACGCTGTGAATACGTCCCTGTACGCTCGGCTTGCGCAGATATGAATCTCATCCCTGAGATTCACCCTTTCAGGGCCGTCGCAAGCGACGTTCAAAAACGTTCCTGACGTTTTTGTCCCTGGCGCAAACGCTTTACTCTTCTATCCCATTACCACCGTTTTCGTTCCACAAATCGCTATCTGCGGCCTGACGACTGTTCAGGCCGCGCTAATAAGGGATAGAACATGATTGACGGTGAAGATCGTCGCCCGGATCCCGATAGCCTGCTGGCTCAGGTCGGTGCGCCACCGCGCGGCAAGCTGAAGATCTTTTTTGGCGCCTGCGCGGGCGTCGGGAAAACGTATGCCATGTTGCAGGAAGCCCAGCGGCTGCGTGCACAGGGGCTGGATATTCTTGTCGGCGTGGTCGAAACCCACGGCCGCAGCGAAACCGCTGCGCTGTTGGAGGGTTTACCGCTGCTGCCACTCAAGCATTTTCGCCACCATGGTCGCCATACGGTCGAGTTCGATCTGGATGCGGCGCTGGCACGCTGTCCGGCGCTGATTCTGATCGACGAGTTAGCACACAGCAACGTGAACGGCTCGCGTCACCCCAAGCGCTGGCAGGACGTGCAGGAACTGCTCGATGCCGGTATCGACGTCTTTACGACGGTGAACGTTCAGCATCTGGAAAGCCTGAATGATGTAGTCGGTGGCGTCACGGGGATTCGCGTGCGGGAAACCGTGCCAGACCCGATATTCGATCAGGCCAGCGAAGTCATTTTGGTGGATCTTCCACCGGATGATCTGCGGCAACGCCTGAATGAGGGCAAAGTGTATCTGCCGCTACAGGCCGAACGCGCTGTCGAGAACTTTTTCCGCAAAGGCAATTTGATTGCCCTGCGTGAGCTGGCGCTGCGACGTATGGCAGATCGGGTTGACGATCAAATGCGTGCCATGCGTGCCGGACAAGGGCGCGAGCAGGTCTGGCATACGCGCGATGCCATTCTGTTATGCATCGGCCACGGCACCGGTAATGAAAAGCTGGTGCGAACGGCGGCACGTCTGGCAGCGCGGCTAGGCAGCGCCTGGCACGCCGTTTACGTCGAAACCCCGCGTCTTCACCGCTTGCCTGAACCGCAACGGCGCGCCATCCTGCGGGCGCTCAAGCTGGCGCAGGATTTAGGGGCAGAAACGGTGACGCTGTCCGAACCCGACGAAGAGCTTGCCGTCTTGCGCTATGCACGTGAGCACAACCTCGGCAAGATCGTCATTGGTCGCCACGTGGAGCAGCGCTTCGGTTGGTGGTGGCGCACGCGCTTTGCCGAACGGCTCGGCCGACTGGGGCCAGATCTCGATCTGGTTGTCGTGGCCGTGCAGGATGACGTGCCAGCCGCACCGATTAAAACGCCTGATACGCGTGGACTGGTAGAGAAATGGCGTATGCAGCTCGTGGGCTGCGGGCTCGCCATGCTGCTGTGCGCCCTGATCACCCTGCTCGCCTCATGGTCGCCGTTTGCCATGCTGGAACCAGTTAATCTGGTGATGATTTATCTGCTGGCTGTGGTCGTTGTCGCACTCTTCTTTGGCCGCTGGCCGTCGGTGTTCGCCGCCGTCATCAACGTCGCCAGTTTCGATCTTTTCTTCATTCTGCCGCGCGGCACCTTTGCCGTGTCGGATGCGCAATATCTGGTCACCTTTGCCGTGATGCTCAGCGTCGGCCTGCTGGTCGGTAATCTGACCGCAGGCGTGCGCTATCAGGCCAGAGTTGCCCGTTATCGCGAACAGCGCGTTCGCCATCTGTACGAGATGTCCAAGGCGCTGAACCGCAGTCTGTCCAGTGCCGATATTGTCGAAGCCAGCCAGCATTTCCTCAGTACGACATTTCAGGCCAGGATCGCGGTTCTGCTCGCCGATAGCCTGCATCATACCTCGCCTAAACTCGCGCAGCCTGCACGAGACGGTCAGCAGTTGATTGTCGATCACGCTATCGCCCGCTGGAGCTTCGATCATCGCGCGCCTGCCGGAGCGGGAACAACCACCCTGCCCGGCGTGTCGTATCAGATCCTGCCGCTCGCCACCACGCAGCAAATCTTCGGCGTGTTGGCAATCGAGCCCAATAACGCCCGCCAGTTGATGATCCCCGAACAGCAGCGGCTGCTGGAAACCTTTACCGTGCTGATCGCCAATGCGCTGGAGCGTCTGCACCTGATGCAAAGTACGGAAAATGCCCGGCTGGATGCCGAGCGCGAACAGTTGCGTAACTCGCTGCTCGCCGCACTCTCACACGATCTGCGCACGCCGCTAACCGTACTTTTTGGTCAGGCCGAGATTCTGACATTGAATCTAGCAAGTGAAGGATCGCCCTATGCCCAGCAGGCCAACCAGATCCGCCAGCATATTTTAAACACCACGCGGCTGGTGAATAATCTGCTCGACATGGCGCGTATTCAGTCGGATGGCTTTAACCTGCGCAAAGAGTGGCAAACGCCGGAGGAGCTTATCGGCAGCGCCCTACAGCAGTTGGAAAGCGCACTGGCAAAAAACACCATTCAGGTTAATCTACCTGATGAGATGGTTCTGGTTTATTGTGATGCAGGGCTGGTGGAACGCGTGTTCATTAACCTGTTGGAGAATGCGCTGAAGTACGCCGGAGAACAGGCCACCATCGCGATTTCAGCGAGCATTATTCCAGTAAGCCTTATTGCAGAGAGCACTGCCCCGCAGCACGATGCGCAGGAAAGTGTGTTGGAAATCATCGTGCAAGATAATGGCCCAGGGATTGAACTCGGTCAGGAAAGCATGATTTTTGATAAATTCTCCCGTGGGCACAAAGAGTCATCAATTCCCGGCGTGGGGCTGGGGCTGGCAATCTGCCGGGCAATTGTGGAAATTCACGGTGGCCGTATCTGGGCAACGAATGCGAAAAGTGGCGGCGCGGCTTTCCATTTCACGCTTCCGCTGTCGACACCGCCAGACCTCGAACCGGAAGATATTGAGGAGCACTGAATCCATTGCAGGCCACTATTCTGATCGTTGAAGATGAAAAAGAGATCCGTCGTTTCGTACGCCAGGCGCTGGAAGGCGAAGGTTGTCGCGTGTTTGACGCAGAAACGATGCAGCGCGGCTTGCTGGAAGCGGCCACGCGCAAACCCGATCTGATTATTCTCGATTTGGGCCTGCCGGACGGCGACGGTATCGACTACATCCGCGATTTACGTCAGTGGAGCAGCCTGCCCGTGATTGTGCTTTCTGCTCGTGCCGACGAGCAGGATAAAATAGACGCGCTGGATGCGGGTGCCGATGACTATCTGACCAAACCTTTCGGCATCGGCGAACTGCTGGCACGATTGCGCGTCGCACTGCGTCGCCACAGCAACACACAGCAGGAAACGCCGCTGGTGAGCTTCGGAACGATTACCGTGGATTTACTCAATCGACAGGTGAACCGCGACGGGCAGGAACTGCATCTGACGCCCATCGAATTTCGTCTGTTAGCCACACTCCTCGCTAACCCAGGCAAAGTGCTAACGCAACGTCAGCTACTGGCGCAGGTTTGGGGGCCGAACGCCGTCGAGCACAGCCACTATCTGCGTATTTATATGGGGCACCTGCGCCAGAAGCTGGAAAGCGATCCGGCAAGACCGCGCCATCTCTTGACGGAAACCGCTATCGGTTATCGATTTATGCCGTAAAATCATCCTTCTGTATCAGGCGACGTCCGTAGAGAATGTTTCCCGCGGTATGCACCTGCCTTTTCTTCAGGAATACACCGTCATGAGTAGTTGGTTAATTTACGCCTTGCTGTCTGCCGTATGCGCCGCGCTGGTCGCGATATTTGGCAAGATTGGTCTGCAAAATCTGGACGCCAATACGGCGACCGCGATTCGTGCCGTCATCATGGCACTTTTTCTGGTAGGGGTGGTGGTCGCACAAGGCAAACTGGTGCTGGTCGGCGAGATTATTGCCAATAAGAAAGCGCTGTTGTTCATTGTACTCAGTGGCGTCGCGGGTGCGCTGTCGTGGCTGTTTTACTTTGTCGCATTGAAGAACGGTAACGTCGCCCAGGTTGCCCCGATCGATAAGCTCAGCGTAGTCTTCGCTGTCGTGCTGGCGGTCATCCTGCTGGGAGAGAAAATTTCGCTGATGGCAGGCGTCGGTGTTGCGCTGATTTCAGCAGGTGCGCTGCTTGTCGCGTTGGGATAAAGACATTCTGCGTTTTCTGACTGTACGAGATAAAAAAAGGCGCTGCAAACAGCGCCTTTTCACTTATTTCGCCGTTGCGAGTACCGCACTGACAATCTCTACCGCTTCTTTCTCGATGCGCTCGCGGTGTTCCACCCCGAGGAAACTTTCACAGTAGATTTTGTAGGCTTCTTCAGTACCGGAAGGACGCGCGGCAAACCAGCCATTTTCCGTCATCACTTTCAGGCCGCCAATCGATGCACCGTTACCCGGCGCCGCAGTCAGACGTGCAGTAATCGGATCGCCCGCCAGCGTGCTGGCTGATACCTGCTCAGGTGACAGCTTGGACAGCACGGCTTTTTGCGCATGCGTCGCGGAAGCCTGAATACGGTTATAGCTCGGCGCGCCAAAGCGTTGTGCCAGCTCATCATAATGCTGCTGCGGGTTTTTACCCGTCACGGCCGTAATTTCCGCCGCCAGCAGACACAGGATGATCCCGTCCTTGTCCGTCGACCACGGCGTGCCGTCGAAACGCAGGAAAGACGCCCCCGCACTCTCTTCGCCACCGAAGCCAAAGCTACCGTCATACAGGCCGTCAACAAACCATTTGAAGCCAACCGGCACTTCCACCAGCTTACGGCCCAGATCTGCCACTACGCGATCGATCATCGCGCTGGATACCAGCGTTTTGCCGACAGCAACAGACTGTCCCCACTGTGGACGATGCTGGAACAGATAGTTGATCGCCACCGCCAGATAGTGGTTCGGGTTCATCAGCCCGGAAGGGGTGACGATACCGTGTCGGTCATAGTCAGGATCGTTGGCAAACGCCAGATCGAATTTATCACGCAGCGCCAGCAGCCCAGCCATCGCGAATTCTGACGAACAGTCCATACGAATCACGCCGTCGTGATCCAGCGACATAAAGCGGAATGTCTGATCGACTGCATCGTTCACCAGCGTCAGATCAAGCTTGTAATGCTCTGCGATACGCTGCCAGTAGGCAATACCGGAACCGCCCAACGGGTCGACACCGAGTTTCAGACCGGCACGTTGAATCGCCGCCATGTCCACCACGCTAGCCAGCCCTTCGACATACGGCTGAACCAGATCCTGCTCATGGACATGTCCGCTTTTCCACGCCTGATCCAGCGTAATGCGTTTCACGTCACGCAGTTCATCCGCCAGCAGGGCATTCGCACGCTTCTCAATCACGCTGGTGAGATTGGTATCTGCCGGGCCACCGTTCGGCGGATTATATTTAATACCGCCATCTTCCGGCGGGTTGTGGGATGGCGTGATTACAATGCCGTCCGCCAGTGCACCGCCCTGACGATTGTGAACCAGAATCGCGTTAGACACCGCAGGCGTTGGGGTAAAACCATTATCCAACTGCACGATCACATCCACGCCGTTGGCAGCCAGCACCTCAAGCACGGAGATAAACGCCGGCTCGGAGAGCGCATGAGTATCTTTACCGACATAGCACGGGCCGCTGATGCCTTGCTTTTTACGCTCTTCAGCAATCGCCTGTGCGATCGCCAAAATGTGCGGTTCATTAAAGCTATGGCGCCCCGCGCTGCCGCGATGGCCAGATGTACCAAATTTCACCGCGTGCGCTGTGTTGCCGACTTCCGGGCGCAGCACATAATATTGTGACGTTAATTGTGCCACATTAATCAAATCGCTCTGCCGGGCAGGCTGTCCGGCCCTTGGGTGATTAGCCATTGGCGCTTCTCCCTAACGCTGTAGTTAGATAAGTGGTTGATATAGTTTATAGATAAATAATTAGATGGTTCCGCACACTTTCTCTGTCAGTTCCGTTGGGAACTGCATCGTCAGCATGATGTGCTCAACCATGCTGCGTTTACGACCGGTATTCGTGTTGGTAATCACCCAGTATGGCGTACCCGGAATATGTTTGGGCTTTGTGTGTGTGCCATGCTGAAGCAACGTTTGCTGGTCACCCGCGAAATAGACCCGCGTGCGGCCATGAAGAGATTCTGTCGCGGCAGCAAACTCCTGCGGCGATAAGGTATACAGCGTGGACAGAACCAGCATAAAGCGATTGATGGCCTTATTCTGTTCAGCGTATTCATCCGACAGCAGCAGCTCACGCAGGGTTCGTACCCGATCGCGTGGGCTCGGTGCAGCGGCAGGCTGAGACGCCGCCGTTGTTGCAACAGCCTCTACCGCAGGCGTGGTAACAGGCTGCCCAGCAGTAAATTTCAGCATGCGCCGTAAAATATCCGATGCGCTCTCACCGATATGCTGTGTATGGCTGGCAATATAACGATAAAGCTCTTCGTCGACTTCAATAGTTTTCATCTTTATCCAGTGCTGTTTTTACCCAAAATTGTGCAAATTACAGAGACGTTTCCCTTCTGTAACCCGACATCTATGGGTAGATGACTCAAATCAAAAGGATTATACAGGCGTTCAAACATTATCGAACAGCGGCATAATGGGACAATATCAAAAGTCAGACGATGCCCCAATGCCTTTCATTCCTTGCTGCCCCTTCAACGACAACATTCATTCTAAAGTCATGATACCCTAAGCCCATGTCTCTCTGAATGAACTTCACCATGAAATTGAATCATCGCTGGCAAAATGCGCACCAGCCCACAGATAAACTCCCTGTCGTCCTGATTCATGGCCTGTTTGGCACGCTGGATAACCTTGGCGTATTAGGTCGGGATTTGCAAAACACGCACGACATCCTGCAAATCGATTTACGCAATCATGGTTTGTCGCCGCGTTCGCCGCAGATGAATTACCCCGCGATGGCGCAGGACGTACTGGCGCTGCTGGATGAACTGAACATCGAACGCGCTATCGTGATTGGGCATTCAATGGGCGGGAAAGTCGCGATGGCGCTCAGCGCGCTCATTCCCGAACGGCTGGACAAACTGGTCGCGATTGATATCGCACCAGTGGATTATCAGGTGCGCCGCCACGACACCATTTTTGCCGCGCTACGCGCCGTGACGGAAGCGGGCCTGACCTCGCGTACGGAAGCCACCGCATTAATGCGTCAGCATATAAAGGAAGAAGGCGTGATTCAGTTTTTGCTGAAATCCTTCCAACAAGGAGAGTGGCGTTTTAACGTACCGGTGTTGTGGGATGAGTACGAAAACATCGTTGGCTGGCAGGAGGTTCCCGCCTGGCAAGGCCCTATCCTGTTCATTCGCGGCGGCGATTCCCCTTATCTGGACGATCGCTATCGCGATTCGTTATTGCGCCAATTCCCGGCGGCGCGTGCGCATGTGGTCAGCGGAGCAGGCCACTGGGTTCACTCAGAAAAGCCTGATGCGGTTTTGCGCGCTATCCACCGTTTTCTGGACACGAATTAACCAGACAGCACTGACACTGGCGGATTCATGATAACGGCGACAGTTAACCGTTGTCGCCGCCAGTGCGGCTAGGGTATGATGGCGCTCGCAGTAGAGGGACGGCTGATTCAGCCACAAGCATTGTAACCACTTCATCAAAATGCACGCATCACTTCCCGACATGTTTCACAGATAGCAAACCGCATCCTGGCGACCTCTGTTGCAGGGTGAGAATCGGCATCGCTTTTATTTGTAGAACAAGATGGACAGCACCGTGTATTTTGGTCCGAATACCTTGCAGTATCATTACTTATGGCAAAAGAACAAACGGATCGCACCACACTGGATCTGTTCGCAGACGAGCGTCGTCCGGGCCGCCCCAAGACCAACCCGCTCTCGCGTGACGAACAACTAAGAATTAACAAGCGTAATCAGCTACGTCGCGATAAAGTTCGTGGCTTGCGCCGTGTTGAATTAAAGATTAACAGCGACGCCGTTGATATCCTGAACAGCCTTGCTGAAGAGCGGAACATCAGCCGCAGTGAGTTGATTGAAGAGATGCTGCTGGCGCAGTTGGCAGAACAACAGTCCTGATTGACGTAATACGATATTCACACCTTGTGCGGCGCCATTTCTGACGCCGCCTGAACATTCACCCAAGATTAAACACTCGACCCCAGGTTAAACAACACGTCTGTTCTGACTAACATACGGTTTTTCTGATGAAAACCCGCATCAGAATTTTTCCCAGTTGTCGTTGCTGGGCGGCAACGCTTTAGCTGCGGCGGCACGTGGCGCAACCGCCTGCGCTTTCTGCATCGGTTTTGCTGCGACTTGCAGCGCTGACTGCGAGTCAGACAACTGGAACAGCGACACCGTCTGGTTCAGCAACGCCGCCTGCTCTTCCAGCGACAAGGCGGCCGACGAGGCCTGTTCAACCAACGCGGCGTTTTGCTGCGTTACGCTGTCCATTTCCGCTACGGCCTGACCAACCTGTGCAATCCCTTTGCTTTGTTCTTCCGATGCCGACGCAATCTCACCCATAATATCCGTCACGTTGGTCACCGCACGGACGATATCCTGCATGGTGTCACCAGCATCGCTAACCAGGTTGGAACCCGTATCGACACAGCGAACAGACTCAGAAATCAGCCCTTCGATCTCTTTCGCTGCCTGCGCACTGCGCTGTGCCAGACTGCGTACTTCTCCCGCCACCACGGCGAACCCACGCCCTTGCTCACCCGCACGCGCGGCTTCTACCGCCGCATTCAACGCCAGAATGTTGGTCTGGAAAGCGATGCCGTTAATCACAGTGGTGATTTCTGCAATTTTTCTCGAACTGCCAGAGATTTCCGCCATGGTTTTCACCACGTTCTCAACGATCTCGCCGCCCTTCTTCGCCGTTGTCGAAGCTTGCAACGCCAGTTGGCTAGCGTGGTTGGCGTTTTCGGCGTTCTGTTTCACCGTCGCCGTCAGTTGCTCCATGCTTGCCGCAGTTTCTTCCAGCGCGGAAGCCTGCTCTTCAGTACGTGAAGACAGATCGTTGTTGCCCGCAGCAATTTCAGAAGCCCCCTGATAGATGGAATCCGTGCTGTTTCTGATCGTGCTAACCGTGCTGGCCAGACTCCCCTGCATTTCACGCAGCAGTGGGAACAGACGACCGACACAGTTATTGCCGAAGTCCAGAATTGGCTTGCCCAGATGGCCGGAAGCAATCACGCTAAAGTGATAGCGCAGGTCATTTAATGGACGAACCAGACACACAACCAGATAACGGTCAGTCAGGAACAGCATGATCAGACCGATAACCAATCCGCTCAGCAAAATGTTCTGTCCAATCGTGGTGATTTTTTCAAAACGAACGCCTGCCGCATCGAATTTCTCTGCGCTGGCGTTACTGAATGCGGATAAAGATGCACCAAATTGGCGACTCAATGGCGGCACAACGTTCTTGGCCTGATTTTGGTAATCATCCAGTGCGTTGGCAACGGCCTTCTGGTAAAGCGGCTCAACCCCCTGAGTAACCAGATTGTTCCAGTCACGACTGACAGCCTGTACCAGCGCCGCATCCAGACCCGCATGATCGATAGCATTAAACGCCACCAAATCAGACTTCAGTTTATCCAGCGCGACAAGTGCAGAAGCCTGCTCTTTATCTGCGGCGGCATTATCACCGCTGCGGCGAGCGTCAACGGCACGCGCCAGACGGGTTACCATACGGAAGTATTGATCGTTGCCCTGGTTGATAAAATTCATATTCTGAACCAGCAAGGTGCTGGTTTTCGAGGTCGTCGTCATCTCTTTAAAAGAGAACATGGTATATATCGATACGCCACCCCAAAGGACACAAAAAATGCCCAGCACCCATAGCATAGCGGTTCTGATGGCAATATTTTTTATAAGTCTCATAGCTCACTCCAAATCAGGAAAATGGTTAAAAAGATTTTTATCGCTAATCAACCGATATGAATCAGAAAATTCACACCATGAAACAGGTCACTTCTCCCTAGCGTTCACATTTCACCGAGTTGAAAACTCAAAAACCACGCTAACTCATCGGCTAAACACAGAGAATATTTAGCGTTCTCGCTATATTTATTAATATAATTTTTTATATTGAGAATGGATGCACTTATTTTTATAGATATAAGTTTTTTAATCAGAGAGTTACCATAAAGTTCGCTACCGCCGCGCCTCACGTGCGTTGGCATCGGCATGCTGTCAATGGGCAAGGCAATTTACGCTGAACTTTCACTTTATTCTTTAACATCAAAAGGCTAAAACCTTTTCCTTCTGTATTTTCATCGTCTCATCTGTAAATGGTTATAATTCTTATTTCCATTTATTAGGAATATTCCCGAGAAATGTTACAGACTTTCAATTCGATTAAAACATTATCTTTTGTATGCATTTTAATTCTCACGAAGAGTAACGTACCGTGAGGTGACTTTTATTTCTTACAAAAAGAAGTCTGCTTTTAATTACAATCGGAATCAGTTGTAAAAATAAAAAGCATATTCATAAAAAATGAAACATTGTTATAAATAAATACCCACCAAGATATTAAGGAAATGAGCGTTTAATCCCTGACGATACCATAATCCCTATTCATTATGGGGAATTTAGCGTCGGCAGAACTGCGTTTCGTTTCTTTTACTCCCCTCCACATTTCATACGCCTTTGATTTACGCATCCTTACCGATACGAGTTTCTCCTGATGTGAGTGTCTGTTATTATTAACAGATAAGTGGGTGAAACATTACACCATACCATTAGGAATCAAGAGGTTATTCAATTCATGGCACTCATCGGAATATTCTTTGGCAGTGATACTGGCAACACTGAAAACATCGCCAAAACGATCCAACAGCAGTTAGGCACCAACGTTGCTGATGTTCATGACATCGCCAAAAGCAGCAAAGAAGACCTCGAAGGTTTCGACATTCTGCTGCTGGGTATTCCAACCTGGTATTACGGTGAAGCTCAGTGCGATTGGGATGACTTCTTCCCTTCGCTGGAAGAAGTTGATTTCACAGGAAAACTGGTTGCCCTGTTTGGCTGCGGCGATCAGGAAGACTATGCGGAATACTTCTGTGATGCCATGGGTACTATCCGTGACATTATCGAACCTCGCGGCGCGACGATTGTCGGCCACTGGCCAACAGAGGGCTATTACTTTGAAGCCTCTAAAGGGCTCGCCGACGACAACCACTTCATCGGCCTGGCTATCGATGAAGACCGCCAGCCTGAACTGACCAGCGAACGCGTAACAACGTGGGTCAAACAGATCAGCGATGAACTGAACCTGAAAGAGCTGGTTGGCTAAATCCTATTGGCTCTGATAATCCCTATCAGAGCCAAAACAGCATTGATAGGTAAAACCTTTCATAATAATTGATACATTTTTTTAACTTCTATCAGTAAACCTGTACAATAATCCCATCGGTTTTATACGTGCTTCACCATTTCCTCATTCATCAACAACGTATTGCGTTCTATACCAGTAGTGTGAATGGGGACAATATTGTTAACATTCCCTTGTTTTCATTTTGTATGTGCGGTTCTATAATTGGGACGCTATTACATTTTTTGAGCCGACCGATGTCATAGGCTAGGCAGCCTCCATTGATAAGTAAGCAACAGGACTAAACCCGCATGACTGACAACAATACCGCATTAAAGAAGGCCGGCCTGAAAGTCACTCTTCCAAGACTGAAAATACTGGAAGTGTTACAGGATCCTGTCTGCCATCACGTCAGTGCGGAAGATTTATATAAGAGACTGATTGATATGGGCGAAGAGATTGGTCTTGCTACCGTCTATCGCGTACTCAACCAGTTTGATGATGCGGGCATCGTAACCCGTCATAACTTCGAAGGTGGAAAGTCCGTCTTTGAACTGACGCAGCAGCATCATCACGATCACTTAATTTGCCTCGACTGTGGCAAAGTCATTGAATTCCGCGATGAGTCTATCGAAGCACGCCAACGCGAGATCGCAGAAAGACACGGCATTAAACTGACCAACCACAGTTTGTATCTCTACGGGCATTGCAGTGAAGGGGATTGCCGAGAGGACGAAACCCTGCACGATTCCACACGATAAATCGACCGCATAAAAAAATAAAACCGCCGAGGCGGTTTTATTTTTGTCTTCTTTCCAGTCAGCCTTAGCCAACCCAGGTATCGCGCAGCCCAACCGTACGGTTAAACACCAGATGCTCTGCACTGGAGTAAACACGATCGGCACAGAAGTAACCTTCACGCTCAAACTGATACGCTTTCTCTGCTTCTGCTTGCGCCAGGCTCGCTTCGACAAAACCTTGCGTAATCTTCAGTGAGTCTGGGTTAATCGTCGACAGGAAGTCCTCTGCCGCGCCAGGGTTTGCCACACTGAACAGACGATCGTACAAACGGAATTCTGCGGGTACCGCGTGTGCCGCAGAAACCCAGTGAATCACGCCCTTCACTTTACGGCCATCAGCCGGATCTTTGCTCAGCGTCTCTGCATCATAGCTACAGTAGATCGTAGTGATGGTGCCCTGCTCGTCTTTTTCAATGCGGTCGGCTTTGATCACGTAGGCATTACGCAGACGCACTTCTTTACCCAACACCAAGCGTTTGTACTGTTTGTTAGCTTCTTCACGGAAGTCAGCACGGTCGATATAGACTTCACGGCTGAATGCCACCTGACGTGACCCCATTTCCGGCTTGTTCGGATGGTTTGGCATCGCGACAAATTCTTCATGCCCGGCTGGCAGATTCTCGATCACGACTTTGACCGGATCCAGCACCGCCATCGCACGCGGGGCGTTCTCATTCAGATCGTCGCGGATACAGGATTCAAGCGCGGCCATTTCCACGTTGTTATCCTGTTTCGTGACGCCGATGCGCACACAAAATTCACGGATAGAGGCTGCGCTATAACCACGACGGCGCAGACCAGAGATGGTCGGCATGCGCGGATCGTCCCATCCTTCAACGACATTTTCCACCACCAACTGATTCAGCTTACGCTTGGACATAATCGCGTATTCGAGATTGAGGCGAGAGAATTCGTACTGACGCGGATGGCAAGGAATCGTAATGTTGTCCAACACCCAGTCGTACAGGCGGCGGTTATCCTGGAATTCCAGCGTACACAGTGAATGCGTGATCCCTTCCAGCGCATCGGAGATGCAGTGGGTGAAGTCATACATCGGGTAGATGCACCACTTGTTACCCGTCTGGTGGTGATCGGCAAATTTAATACGGTACAGCACCGGATCGCGCATCACGATAAAGGACGATGCCATATCGATTTTTGCTCGCAGGCAGGCCGTACCTTCCGCAAACCCGCCGTTACGCATTTTTTCAAACAGCGCCAGGTTTTCCTGCACGGTACGGTCGCGGTAAGGGCTGTTTTTGCCCGGCGCCGTCAACGTACCGCGGTATTCGCGGATTTGCTCGGGCGTCAGTTCATCGACATAAGCCAGCCCTTTACCGATCAGCTCAACCGCATACGCATGCAGTTGATCGAAATAATCAGAAGAATAGCGGACGTCGCCGCTCCATGAAAAGCCCAGCCACTCGACGTCACGTTTGATCGACTCAACGTATTCGATATCTTCTTTTACTGGGTTGGTGTCGTCAAAACGCAGGTTGCATTGCCCCTGATAGTCACGCGCGATACCAAAATTCAGGCAAATAGACTTGGCATGCCCAATATGCAGATAGCCGTTCGGCTCTGGCGGGAAACGCGTCTGAATATGGTCATGCTTACCGGACGCCAGATCTTCATCGATAATCTGACGGATAAAGTTGGTTGGGCGGGCTTCAGCCTCACTCATTCTTCATTCCTCAATGCTAAAACGACGTATAACCGACAATGATCCAACAAGCTACGCTGGGAAACAACCGTTAGTTTCATTTAATTATTCATAACGAAAAAAAAGGGCGAGATTGCCATCTCGCCCTATCAATTTCATGGACATAACACCACGTTAAACAAGTAGCACCGTCATATTAGGCCTTGTCGCGTTCCGCTTTCAGTGCGGTCGCTATCGATTCAGCCTGTGTGCCCACGACAATCTGTACGCTTTGCTTATTCAGACGAATAACGCCCGCCGCACCAAGACGCTTCGCCTGTGCATCATCCACCAGAGAGGAATCCGCCACGTTCAAACGCAGACGCGTAATACAGGCATCAATACCGAGCAGATTGTCTTTCCCACCCAGTGCCTGCAGGTAACCCCGCGCCAGTGACGCTGTATCACCTGATTTCTCGCTCGCGGATGCGGTACTCACGTCATATCCATCAGCTTCGCTACCGCTCACGGCCAGCTCACGTCCCGGCGTTAACAGATTGAAGCGCGTGATGGTAAAGCGGAACACCACATAGTAAATAACGAAAAATGCCAGTCCCTGAACAAGCAGCATGTACCACTGGGTAGCCAGCGGGTTGCGCGAAGACAGCACCATGTCCACCAGACCGGCACTGAAGCCAAAGCCGGCAATCCAATGCATGCTGGCTGCGATAAAGACGGAAAAACCAGTCAGCAGCGCATGCAGGAAATACAGCACCGGTGCCACAAACATGAAGGAGAATTCCAGCGGCTCAGTGATACCAGTAAAGAAGGAGGCAAACGCCGCCGCCAGCATAATTCCGGCTACTTTGCTTTTGTTCTCAGGGCGAGCACAGTGATAAATCGCCAGCGCTGCACCCGGCAGGCCGAACATCATAATCGGGAAGAAGCCCGCCTGATAACGTCCGGTGATCCCCACAACGGCTTTGCCTGAATCAATAGACTGTTGGCCGGCCAGGAAGTTAGGGATATCGTTGATACCCGCAACATCAAACCAGAACACGGAGTTCAGCGCGTGGTGCAGCCCAACAGGAATCAGCAAGCGGTTAAAGAAGGCATAAACCCCAGCACCTACCGAGCCCATTTGTTGGATGTGTTCGCCAAACGACACCAGAGCATTGTAAATCACCGGCCAGACGTACATTAAAATGAACGCCACCAGAATCATCAGGAAAGAAACCAGAATCGGGACCAAACGGCGTCCGCTGAAGAACGACAGCGCCTTAGGCAGTTCAACCTGACTAAAGCGGTTATACAATTCGGCGGACATCACACCGACCAGAATCCCGATGAACTGGTTTTCAATCTTGCCGAACGCAGCGGGCACCTGTTCAACAGGGATCCGTTGGATCATGGCGACAACAGCCGGTGAACACAGCGTGGTCAGCACCAGATAGCCGACAAAACCGGTCAATGCTGCCGCACCATCTTTATCTTTCGACATGCCGTAAGCGACACCGACCGCAAACAGCACCGCCATATGCCCGATAATCGCCTCGCCCGATTTGATGAGGAGTGCCGCCAATGCGTTCTCGCTTCCCCAGCCAACCGGATCAATCCAGTAACCTATCCCCATCAGGATGGCGGCAGCAGGCAGCGTCGCGACAGGCACCATCAATGCCCGGCCGACTTTTTGTAAATAGCTAAGAGTACTCACTTTTCCCTCTCTTACCTTTGCGAGGTAAATGAAATGTTGTGGGGCAAACAAACCTGCCAATAAATTTCACTGCCGAAGAACGTCGCTGTCGAAAAACTTCATTGTCGAGAAAACATGGCAGCGGTAGTTCTCAGGGGGAGTGTAAGAAAAATAATTCGCTACACAAATTAAACCCCGTAATTATGTGATAAAAATCACCAAAAAACTGCATACTAAAAGTTTATACCTGAATAAAACCCCAACTTATTTCAAGATTAAAAAAAACGGAGTAGACTAATTTTAATGCATAGACAAAACGCGTAGCTGGCGCGATTGACGCAATAACGCAATTTATTCCACTTAAAAATCAGGAGAGCGCTGATGAGACTCATTCCCTTAACTACCGCCGCCGACGTCGGAAAATGGGCCGCCCGCCACATCGTTGAGAAGATTAACGCTTTCAAACCCAGTGCAGAGCGCCCTTTTATTCTTGGGCTACCGACAGGCAGCTCACCGCTGGAGGCCTACAAATCGCTGGTCGCCATGCATAAGGCTGGTCTGGTGAGCTTCAAACACGTTGTCACCTTCAATATGGATGAATATGTCGGCCTGCCAACCGATCACCCGGAAAGCTATCATACCTTCATGCATCAGAATTTCTTCAATCACGTTGATATTCCGCGTGAAAACATTAACCTGTTGAACGGCAACGCAGAAGACACCACAGCAGAATGTCGCCGCTATGAAGAGAAAATAAAGTCCTACGGAAAAATTCATCTTTTCATGGGCGGCGTGGGCAACGATGGACATATCGCCTTCAATGAGCCCGCCTCCTCTCTGGCTTCCCGCACCCGCATCAAAACGTTGACGGAAGAAACCCGTATCGCCAATTCCCGTTTCTTCGGCGGGGACGTCAGTCTGGTGCCTAAATTTGCCCTGACCGTGGGCGTCGGTACGTTGCTGGATGCCGAAGAAGTGATGATTCTGGTGACCGGGCGCAACAAAGCGCTGGCGCTTCAGGCTGCGGTAGAAGGCAACGTCAACCATATGTGGACTATCAGCTGTCTGCAGCTTCATGCCAAGGCTATCATGGTATGCGACGAACCTTCAACGATGGAGCTGAAGGTAAAAACTGTTAAATATTTCCGTGAGTTAGAAACGGAAAGTATGAAGAACCTCTAACCGATCGCGGGAGTTGATGATGTACGCGTTAACCCACAGCCGGATTTTCACCGGCCATCAGATTCTGGATAATCACGCCGTGGTGATTGCCGATGGGCTGATCGAGCGAGTCTGCCCACTTGCCGAGCTCCCTGTCGGCATTGAACAACACGACCTGAGCGGTGCGTTCCTCGCTCCGGGGTTTATCGATCTCCAGTTGAACGGCTGCGGCGGCGTGCAGTTCAACGACTCGCTGGACACGATCTCCGTCAAGACGCTGGAGATCATGCAGCAGGCGAACGAGCGTTCAGGCTGTACCAGTTTTTTACCTACGCTGATTACCTCCAGCGATGCATTTATGAAGCACAGCATCGATGTGATGAGAGACTGGCTGGCGCAGAATAAGCATCAGGCGCTTGGGCTGCATCTCGAAGGCCCGTGGTTGAACGTGTTAAAGAAAGGCACGCATGACCCTGCCTTTATTCGCCAGCCAACACAAGAATTGGTCGACTTTCTGTGTGCCAACGCGGACGCCATTACAAAAGTCACGCTGGCACCGGAAGAAGTCGAACCGTCGGTTATCCGTCAGTTAACAGCTGCGGGCATTATCGTCTCCGCCGGGCACTCCAACGCGACCTGGGAACAGGCTAAGCGGGGTTTTGCCGCTGGTATTCGTTTCGCTACCCACCTGTTCAACGCCATGCCTTATCTGACCGGCCGCGAACCCGGATTGGTTGGCGCGATTTACGATGCCCCAGAAGTCTATTGCGGTATTATCGCGGATGGACGGCACGTCGACTGGGCCAATATTCGCAACAGTAAACGCATCAAGGGCGATAAACTGGTGCTGGTTACTGACGCGACGGCACCGGCAGGCGCAGATATTGACCAATTCATTTTTGCTGGTAAAACCATATACTACCGCGATGGCATTTGTGTCGATGAGCACGGTACCCTGAGCGGTTCTGCACTGACCATGATTGAAGCCGTGCGTAATAGCGTCGAGCATGCGGGTATCGCACTGGATGAAGCCATTCGAATGGCGACGCTCTACCCCGCTCGCGCCATTGGTGTCGATAAGCAGTTAGGCAGTATTGAAAGCGGTAAAGTGGCAAACCTGACCGCCTTTGACCGTGATTATCAGATTCTCAAGACGTTTGTTAACGGCAACCCTGTTTGGGGATAAAGTGAAAAACCTCTTGAGGTAAAGCGGAAATGCGTGGGGTAAACCAAGATCAGGCTTACTCCATGTTGACGAAGACTACGCATTGATATCTGCGTTTATACCTAAAGAAGCGAGTAACTTTTTCATGACCACAGGCGGACAGGCGCAGATAGGGAATGTCGATCTGGTTAAGCAATTAAACAGTGCGGTGGTTTACCGCCTGATTGACCAGCAAGGCCCAATCTCACGAATTCAGATAGCAGAACAGAGCCAGCTTGCGCCTGCCAGCGTCACAAAAATCACCCGCCAGCTTCTGGAGCGCGGGCTCATCAAAGAAGTCGATCAGCAGGCCTCCACCGGCGGCAGACGCGCCATTTCGATTATCACCGAAAACCGCCCTTTCCATTCTATCGCCGTCCGACTCGGTCGTTACGACGCCACCATTGCGCTGTACGACTTGCAGGGAAAAGCGCTGGAAGAAATGCACTATGACCTGCAAGAGAAAACACAGGAGGCGCTAGAAGCCGCGCTTTTTCAGGCGATCGGCGGCTTTATCTCCAGCCACCAGCGCCGCATTCGCGAACTCATTGCGATCTCCGTTGTGCTGCCGGGTCTGGTTGATCCCGTTGCGGGCATCGTCCGCTATATGCCGCACATCAGCGTGGATAACTGGCAACTGGTCGAAAATCTGCAACGCCAGTTCAACGTTACCAGCTTTGTCGGTCACGACATCCGCAGCCTGGCGCTGGCAGAACACTATTTCGGTGCCACCCACGACTCGCTGGACTCTATTCTGGTGCGCGTCCATCGGGGTACTGGCGCGGGTATTCTCGTCAACGGGCAAATTTTTCTCGGCAGCAACGGCAACGTCGGCGAGATCGGCCATATTCAGATCGACCCACTTGGCGATCGCTGCCACTGCGGCAATTTCGGCTGTCTGGAAACCGTCGTTGCCAACGCCGCCATTGAACAGCGGGTACAGCATCTGCTGCGTCAGGGTTATCCCAGCAAACTTTCTACGGATAACGTAACGATTTCTGCCATTTGCAAAGCGGCAAATCGAGGCGACGCCCTCGCCCGCGAGGTGATCGAACAGGCAGGGCTCAATCTGGGCAAAGCGCTTTCCATCGCCATCAACCTGTTCAACCCTCAGAAAGTCGTGATTGCCGGTGAAATCACCGAAGCAGAAAAAACGTTGCTCCCTGCGATTCAACGCTGTATCAACACGCAGGTACTGAAAGAATTTCGTCATAACCTGCCGATTGAGATCTCCAGCCTCAACCATCTTTCCGCTATCAGCGCATTTGCGTTGGTCAAACGTGCAATGCTAAACGGCGTGCTGCTACAGCAATTACTCGAAAATGCCTGACCCTCGTTCTGGCCGGATTATGTAATCCCTAAAAATCCGGCCTTTCCTGTGCAGGAATTTGACGAATCAACACCAAAAAATCGAATAAATTAACGAAATACCACATCAATGGCTTTTTTCATTAAATAATATTGAATTCCCATGGCACTTTGATGCTAAATCAATAGCACTGAGGTCGAATCTGTCATTATTGGGAGTCATGTATGTGTTCTATTTTTGGTGTGCTTGATCTGAAAAGCGATCCTGTTGAACTGCGTAAGAAAGCACTGGAGCTATCTCGTTTAATGCGTCACCGCGGGCCAGACTGGTCCGGCGTTTATGCCAGCGACAAAGCAATTCTGGCTCATGAACGTCTGTCTATTGTTGACGTCAACACGGGCGCACAGCCGCTTTACAACGCCGAGCGCACCCACATTCTGGCCGTTAACGGTGAAATTTATAACCATCAGGCATTGCGTCAGCAATACGGTGACCGTTACGCGTTCCAGACTGGCTCCGACTGCGAGGTCATCCTGGCGTTGTATCAGGAAAAAGGCCCAGAATTCCTGGATGAACTGCGTGGTATGTTCGCTTTTGCCCTGTATGACAGCGAAAAAGACGCCTACCTGATTGGCCGTGACCACCTTGGCATCATCCCGCTATATATGGGCTACGATGAACACGGCAACCTCTATGTCGCTTCTGAAATGAAAGCGCTGGTACCGGTTTGCCGCACCATCAAAGAATTCCCGGCAGGCAGCTACCTGTGGAGCAAAGACGGTCAAATTCGTGAGTATTACCAGCGCGACTGGTTTGATTACGATGCCGTAAAAGACAACGAAACGGATAAAGAAGCACTGCGCGATGCGCTGGAAGAAGCGGTGAAAAGCCACCTGATGTCTGACGTGCCTTACGGCGTGTTGCTCTCTGGCGGTCTGGATTCTTCCGTTATCTCTGCAATCACCAAAAAATATGCCGCACGTCGCGTAGAAGATGACGAGCGTAGTGAAGCCTGGTGGCCTCAGTTGCACTCTTTCGCCGTCGGTTTGGAAGGTGCGCCAGACTTGAAAGCCGCGCAAGAAGTGGCTGACCACTTGGGGACTGTGCACCACGAAATTCACTTCACCGTGCAGGAAGGGCTGGATGCCATTCGTGATGTGATTTACCACATCGAAACCTATGACGTCACCACGATTCGCGCCTCAACGCCGATGTACCTGATGTCGCGTAAAATCAAAGCAATGGGCATCAAGATGGTGCTGTCAGGTGAAGGTTCTGACGAAGTGTTCGGCGGCTACCTCTATTTCCACAAAGCGCCAAACGCCAAAGAGCTGCATGAAGAAACCGTGCGTAAACTGCTGGCACTGCACCAGTATGACTGCGCCCGCGCGAACAAAGCGATGTCTGCCTGGGGTGTGGAAGCGCGCGTGCCGTTCCTGGACAAGAACTTCCTGGATGTCGCCATGCGCATCAACCCACGCGACAAAATGTGTGGCAACGGCAAGATGGAAAAACACATCCTGCGCGAGTGCTTTGAATCCTATCTGCCGCACAGCGTTGCATGGCGTCAGAAAGAACAGTTCTCTGACGGCGTAGGCTACAGCTGGATTGATACGCTGAAAGAAGTAGCGGCTCAGCAGGTTACCGATCAGCAGTTGGAGACAGCACGCTTCCGCTTCCCGTACAACACGCCGGGCTCTAAAGAAGCGTATCTGTACCGTGAAATCTTCGAAGAGCTGTTCCCAGTACCAAGCGCCGCAGAATGCGTGCCTGGCGGCCCGTCAGTCGCCTGTTCATCTGCTAAAGCGATTGAGTGGGATGAATCTTTCAAGAAACTGGACGACCCATCAGGCCGCGCGGTTGGCGTACACCAGTCAGCCTACAAATAATTCGATTTAATTTTTTCAGTCAACGGGCCTTTCGTGGCCCGTTTTTGTACGCTTAATTGACTGGGAATACGTGCTTTTTGGCGTTTTTCTCACCATACTGTTCACAACCCAAACAAACGATACATTGAGGGCACTTTTCGGGAAAAAACTAGTTGACGCAATTAGGCCAACTACGCATAATGCGCCCCGCAACGCCGATGAAGGTGACGCGGAAAGGATGGCTACGTAGCTCAGCTGGTTAGAGCACAGCACTCATAATGCTGGGGTCACAGGTTCGATTCCCGTCGTAGCCACCATCTTTTTTGCGGGAGTGGCGAAATTGGTAGACGCACCAGATTTAGGTTCTGGCGCCGCAAGGTGTGCGAGTTCAAGTCTCGCCTCCCGCACCATTATCTTCTCGGTCTGACATCGCTTTTCGAAGCTTGTTAGTGTTTTGTAGTGATTGGGGTATCGCCAAGCGGTAAGGCACCGGTTTTTGATACCGGCATTCCCTGGTTCGAATCCAGGTACCCCAGCCATTTCAAAACATATGCTGAAAAATTCGTTGTCCTGTTGGGGTATCGCCAAGCGGTAAGGCACTGGTTTTTGATACCAGCATTCCCTGGTTCGAATCCAGGTACCCCAGCCATCTACTTGATGTAGAAGATGTTGTTGAAGTAAAGTAACATTAGCAGTACATTTGGCTACGTAGCTCAGCTGGTTAGAGCACAGCACTCATAATGCTGGGGTCACAGGTTCGATTCCCGTCGTAGCCACCATATTATTGGGGTATCGCCAAGCGGTAAGGCACCGGATTCTGATTCCGGCATTCCGAGGTTCGAATCCTCGTACCCCAGCCAAATAAAGCTGGTAAAACAGCAAAGAAACAGGGCGACAGTCGAAAGACGTCGCCCTGTTTTGTTATGCGTGGTATTAACCTAGTCTGGTGCTAACATATCCCAATCCACTATTCGATTTTCCCAAAAGGGCGGGCATGAAGGTTTTATCGACATCCTCTATTATTCATGATTTCAGCCACGTTGTGCTGCCACAGAAGAATGACATCGGCCAATCTCGATGGTCTGTCATACGTGCACAGTTAACCAACCTGCTATTTAGCGTTGCACTGCTGTTTTGCTTCGTCACACCGACTTATGCTGCCAACGTTCCTTCTTTCAAGATGTCGTCGCAAACGTTCGCAGACCGGATGAATGCCAATCTGGCGAAACTCAATATCCCTCTCGAATTGACCGTTAAGTTGGAAAAGGGAACATCCGTCGATGATTTTCAGCACATTTTTAATGAGCACGTCGGATTAATTGGGTCGGTAGAGAGTAAAAGCCAGCAGCTTAATGGACTTGTGATACTCAACGCCGCGTCAGAATCTCCCGATGCAACAAGACAGAATCTGCAAATCGTCACTGCCGCGTTTTCTGCACTATTGGGTGAGAATAATATCGAAAGCCCCGAAGTGACGGAGATGATGTTCGGCCTGCTTCAGGATAGCCAGACCTCAGGTAAGGGTGTTCGGCAGGTAGGACATGCTCGCTTTACAGCAACAACTAATAAGGACACCGATATTATCTTCACCGCTGAGCCAGCGCTGTAGTCGTCGGCGCCCTCATTATCTGTCAGACACCAATGGCATACTTCAACGCGCGCTGTTTTAACACGCCAGCGCGCTGTGCAACCATCAGCGCCATATTGCGCGCAAAACTCAGCGGCGGTAACGCGTTACTGAACGCGTTATAGAAGAGATCCATCCCGCTTTGCATCATCAGGTTATCCGGCATACGGCGACACTGATAGCGGCGTAACACACGCTCAGAGGCCCACGCCTCTCCTGCATTACGCGCGTTGATTAGCACATCCAGCAGCGCCTCAACGTCACGATATCCCAGATTAACCCCCTGCCCCGCCAGCGGATTGATAGTATGTGCCGCATCACCCAGTAGCACCAAGCCCGGTTTGATATAGGTTTGCGCATGGCGTCTGACCAGCGGGAATGATCCGGCGGAGAGCGCTTTAACCGAGCCCAATCGCTCAGGAAAGGCGGCCGCAATTTCTTTATCCAACTGAGCAAGCGGCATCGCCTGAAGCTGGCGAATACGCTGTGGGCTGTCGTACCACACTAGCGACCCCCACTGGTCAAAGAGCGGCAAAAACGCACGCGGGCCGCTCGGCGTGAACTGCTGCCAGGTGACGTCCTGCTGGGGTTGCGAAGTTTCAACACCAATCAGCATACAAGACTGACGATACTGCCAGCCACTGATGCCAATCCCCGCCCACTGGCGAACCTGAGAGTTCGCACCATCAGCACCAATCACCAGCGAAGCCGTCATCTGTTGCCCATCGGCAAGCTGTAAGCACCAGCCACCATCGGTGCGTTGCAGGTTCTGCGGCGTAGCCGGGCAATAACGGTGACAGCGTTCCTCTTCCTGCAAGCTTTCCCAGAGCGCCAATTGCAGCACGCGGTTTTCTACCATAAAACCCAGCTCAGGTAGATGAATGTCAGCAGCATCGAAAACGACTCTGGCATTCGCCCATTCCCAGGTTTCCAGCCGGCGGTAAGGGGCACTGCGCATTTGCTGTACTCGTGGCCATGCGCCCAACTCTTTCAGCAGAGCAACCGACGCGTAGCCAATCGCCGAGATCCGTAAATCTGGCGGGCTGACGGCATCAAACGGCGTAGGCATTTCCTGCTCAACCACTGCAACCTGAAACCCTTGCTGTGCCAGACCAAGCGCCGCAGCCGCGCCGACCATGCCACCGCCAACCACAATCGCATCGTAATGCATATTGGCTTTATCCTCTCTGGTTCTGGTGTATTCACACCAGTAAAAGTGCATGAAAGTAGTGTACTGGATCTGCGGGTGATTTTTCAGAAAAGCCGCATTTTTATAGAAAGTAAGGGGTTATCAAATCAGCGCGGTTTCCGGTGCTGGTCACAACGTCAGCGAACGATTACAATACCCGCCCCAAATGAGGGGAATCTTTCTTATCCGCACTGAGTAATGGCAAGTCGATGACAAAAAAACTGCTTATTAAAACCTGGGGCTGTCAGATGAATGAGTACGATTCATCAAAGATGGCTGATTTACTGGGAAGTACGCACGGCTATGAGCTGACTGAAATTGCTGAAGAAGCCGATGTCCTGCTGCTCAATACCTGTTCGATCCGTGAAAAGGCGCAGGAAAAGGTCTTCCATCAACTTGGCCGCTGGAAAGCGCTGAAAGATCTCAATCCGAATTTGATTATTGGTGTGGGTGGCTGCGTCGCCTCACAGGAAGGCGCGCATATTCGTGAACGTGCGCACTATGTTGACGTTATTTTTGGCCCACAAACCCTGCACCGTCTGCCGGAAATGATTAACCACGTTCAGGGCACCCGCAGCCCTATCGTTGATATCAGTTTCCCTGAAATCGAAAAATTTGACCGTCTGCCAGAACCACGTGCCGAAGGGCCAACGGCCTTCGTCTCAATAATGGAAGGCTGCAATAAATATTGCACATTCTGCGTGGTGCCTTATACCCGCGGCGAAGAAGTCAGCCGCCCGTGCGATGATGTCTTGTTTGAAATCGCTCAACTGGCCGCGCAAGGCGTGCGTGAAGTCAACCTGCTGGGACAGAACGTTAACGCCTATCGCGGCGAAACCTATGACGGTGAAATCTGCTCCTTTGCTGAGCTGCTGCGTCTGGTCGCCGCCATCGATGGGATCGACCGCATCCGCTTTACCACCAGCCATCCTATTGAATTCACAGACGATATCATCAGCGTCTATGAAGATACGCCCGAGCTGGTCAGCTTCCTGCATTTGCCAGTGCAAAGCGGTTCTGACCGTGTGCTGACGATGATGAAACGCCGTCATACCGCGCTGGAATACAAAGCGATTATCCGCAAGCTGCACAACGCGCGTCCAGGCATCCTGATCAGTTCTGACTTTATCGTCGGTTTCCCAGGCGAAACGCAGGCTGACTTTGAACAAACGATGAAGCTGATTGCCGATGTGAATTTCGATATGAGCTACAGCTTTGTCTATTCTGCCCGTCCGGGAACACCGGCTGCGGACATGGTCGATGACGTGCCGGAAGAAGAGAAAAAGCAGCGTCTGTACCTTCTGCAAGAGCGCATCACCCAGCAGGCAATGCGCTTCAGCCGTCTCATGTTGGGCACCGTCCAGCGTATTCTGGTAGAAGGCACCTCACGTAAGAGCGTGATGGATCTGTCTGGCCGTACGGAAAATAACCGCGTCGTCAACTTCGAAGGCACGCCGGATATGATCGGTAAATTCGTCGATGTGGAAATCGTTGATGTTTATACCAACTCGCTGCGCGGCATCGTGGTGCGCACCGAAGATCAAATGGATCTGCGCGTCCATGAATCACCGTCTTCCGTGATTGCGCGTACCCGCAAAGAGAATGAAATCGGTGTTGGGTTCTACCAGCCGTAATCGACGTTCATATCTCTCAGCATGATGATGGGTGGCAAAGCCACCCATTTTTTATGCTTTCTCGGCGGCGCGGTGTTGCGGCAACCCCGCTTCACCCTCTGTTTCAATTTCATCGCGCTTACATTGCTTTTGCGAGACGGCGTCCCAATATCATTATTGTGACTTGCACCATCGGGTATTCACGATGAATAATTCATTCATATGGCGGACACATCAGGCCGTCTGACAACTGTTCATTTTGTGCGGGCAGAATAGCGTCAGCACAGTAACGCTCAAGAGGAATAATTTGAACGTAACGACAAAAGAGATTGCCCTTGAACCCGCAGATAACCAACGCCTGCTCAGCCTTTGCGGTCCATTTGATGACAATATTAAGCAGCTAGAGCGTCGTTTAGGCATCGAGATCAATCGCCGGGATAACCAGTTTAAACTGGTCGGCAAAAACCTACTGACGCAAGCTGCCGCTGATATCCTGCAACGTCTGTATGTCGATACGGCCCCGGTACGTGGCGTCATCGGTGATATCGATCCTGAGCAAATTCACCTTGCGATTAAAGAATCCCGCGTGCTGGAGCAGTCTGCGGAACACGTTCCTGACTATGGCAAAGTGGTCAATATCCGCACCAAACGCGGCGTAATCAAACCGCGCACGCCAAATCAGGCACAGTATGTCGCCAATATCCTCGATCACGACATCACGTTTGGCGTTGGCCCGGCAGGAACGGGGAAAACCTACTTAGCCGTCGCTGCCGCCGTGGATGCATTGGAACGTCAAGATATACGCCGTATCCTGCTCACGCGCCCAGCGGTCGAAGCCGGTGAGAAACTGGGCTTCCTGCCTGGCGATCTGAGCCAGAAAGTCGATCCTTACCTGCGACCACTTTATGATGCCCTGTTTGAAATGCTGGGCTTTGAGCGTGTAGAGAAGCTCATCGAACGCAACGTCATTGAAGTTGCGCCGCTGGCTTACATGCGTGGTCGAACGCTGAACGATGCTTTTATCATTCTGGATGAAAGCCAGAACACGACCATCGAACAGATGAAAATGTTCCTGACGCGTATCGGGTTCAACTCAAAAGCCGTCATCACTGGTGACGTCACGCAGATCGATCTGCCGAAGAATCTGAAATCCGGCTTACGCCACGCCATTGAAGTGCTGGCTGATGTGGAAGAAATTAGCTTTAACTTTTTCCATAGCGAAGACGTGGTGCGCCACCCAGTGGTCGCACGGATTGTGAATGCCTATGAAGCGTGGGAAAATGCCGAGCAGAAACGTAAAGACGCCTTGGCAGAACAGCGTAAGCGTGAAGCACAGGCTGCGGCATCAGATCAGGAGCAAAAATGAGTCAGGTGATTCTCGATTTACAAATCGCCAGCGAGCAAGCACAGGGGCTACCGGAAGAAAAAGACTTTCAGCGCTGGCTGGAAGGCGTTCTGCCGCAGTTTCAGGAAGTCGCTGAAGTCACCATCCGTATCGTGGATGAGGCCGAAAGCCGCGACCTGAATAACACCTACCGCGGGAAAGACAAGCCGACCAACGTGCTGTCGTTTCCTTTTGAGGCTCCACCTGAGGTCGAACTTCCTCTGCTGGGCGATTTAATCATCTGCCGTCAGGTTGTCGAACAAGAAGCCGCAGAGCAGGAAAAAACTGTAGAAGAGCACTGGGCGCACATGGTTGTCCATGGTAGCCTGCATCTGCTAGGGTATGACCATATCGAAGACAGCGAAGCCGAAGAAATGGAAGCGCTGGAAACCGAGATTATGCAAAGTATGGGCTATGCCGATCCTTACCTTGCAGAAAAAGATGGCCTCACCGAATAAATAGAAATACATTTTATCTAGCCCGAGATCGGGAAGATGTCGGGTACTTATCTGCTACACATCAGCAACTGTGCCGTTTCCAGTTGCTGGCAATAATCCCTTAACAAGAGTGATGTTAATTAAAACGCATGAGCGACGACCATTCTCAAAACAGCGATGCACCCAGTCCCAAGAAGGGCTTCTTTTCTCTTATTCTTAATCAGCTTTTTCACGGCGAGCCAAAAGATCGTAACGGTTTACTCACTCTGATTCGCGATTCCGAACAGAATGACCTGATCGATCCTGAAACACGAGATATGCTCGAAGGCGTCATGGATATCGCCGACCAGCGTGTACGCGACATCATGATCCCTCGCTCGCAGATGATTACGCTCAAGCGCGATCAAACGCTGGAAGAGTGTCTGGATGTGATTATCGAATCCGCCCACTCCCGTTTCCCCGTCATTAGCGAAGATAAAGACCACATTGAAGGCATCCTGATGGCCAAGGATTTGCTGCCGTTTATGCGCAGCGATTCCGAACCCTTCAGTATGGATAAAGTCCTGCGTTCCGCTGTTGTTGTGCCGGAAAGTAAACGCGTTGATCGGATGCTGAATGAGTTCCGCTCGCTGCGTTATCACATGGCGATTGTCATCGATGAATTTGGCGGCGTATCCGGCCTGGTCACGATTGAAGATATCCTTGAGCTGATTGTCGGCGAAATTGAAGATGAATACGACGATGAAGAAGACAGAGATATTCGTCAGCTTAATCGCCAGACCTACACCGTTCGTGCGTTAACCGATATTGAAGATTTCAATGAGGCCTTCGGAACACGGTTCAGCGATGACGAAGTCGACACCATTGGCGGCTTGGTGATGCAGTCTTTTGGGCACCTCCCTGCCCGAGGCGAAACCATCGACATAGAAGGTTACCTGTTTAAGGTTGCGATGGCGGACAGCCGCCGTATTATTCAGGTTCATGTCAGAATCCCTGATGATGCCCCTCAACCAAAATTGGAAGAATAATTTGGCAATGGTTGTCGCTTCTTTTCTACAACGCCAGCAGGTCAGAGCCCTGCTGGCGCTCTTATTTGGTGCCTGTGGCACACTGGCATTTTCTCCCTTTGACTTCTGGCCGGCGGCGATTATCTCGCTCATGGGCCTACAGGCGCTGACGCTAAACCGTACGAGTCGCCAGTCAGCCTGGATAGGCTTTTGCTGGGGGTTCGGCCTATTTGGCAGCGGCATTAACTGGGTTTACGTCAGTATCGCGCAATTTGGTGGGATGCCGGGCCCTGTAAATATTGCACTGGTCATTCTGCTCGCAGCCTATTTATCGCTCTATCCCCTGCTGTTTGCCGCCCTGCTCTCACGCCTCAGCCCGAAGACAACACTGTGGCGTCTGGCACTGGCCGCTCCCGTGCTGTGGCAATTAACCGAATTTTTACGCGGCTGGGTGCTGACGGGGTTTCCGTGGCTGCAATTTGGCTACAGTCAGATCGACGGCCCGCTAAAAGGTATTGCGCCCATTCTGGGCATTGACACCATTACGTTCCTGTTGATGAGTCTCAGCGGGCTACTCGTTTATGCCATCACTCAACGCAACGTCGTTCCGGCGGCCATTGCTATCGCTGTTTTCGTTTTATCATGGCCGCTGCGCAACGTGCAGTGGTATACCCTGCAACCTGAACGCGCCGTCAATGTCGCACTGGTACAGGGCAATATCCCGCAGGCCATGAAATGGGAACAAGATGAGCTATTGAACACGCTGAAGATCTATCTGGATAACAGCCTGCCTTATATGGACAAGGCACCTATCGTGATCTGGCCGGAAACGGCGATTCCTGATATTGAAAGTCGTCAGGGCGCTTATCTGAAACAGGTTGACGATATCTTGCGTAGCCGCAATAGCAGCCTGATTACAGGTATCGTCGATATCCGGCGTGAGGGTAACAAAACCGATTTTTATAACTCGGTTATCGTGTTGGGCGACGAAGATCCGTACCACTACCCCACAACGAACCGTTACAACAAAAACCATCTGGTGCCTTTTGGCGAGTTTGTCCCGTTGGAAACGCTGTTACGCCCGCTGGCACCGTTCTTCGATCTTCCGATGTCATCGTTCAGCCGGGGAGACTACGTCCAGCCTCAGCTCTCAGTTCATGGCTTCAAGCTTAATGCCGCTATTTGTTATGAGATTATCTTAGGCCAACAGTTGCGGGATAACTTCCGGCCAGACACCGATATGTTGCTGACTATCTCGAATGATGCCTGGTTCGGTCATTCAATTGGACCATGGCAGCACTTCCAGATGGCACGCATGCGCGCGCTGGAATTAGGACGTCCTCTAGTTCGGAGTACCAATAACGGCGTCACTGCGGTGATTACACCAGATGGCAATGTCAGCGCCAGCCTGCCGCAGTTTACGCGTGCGGTGCTGAGCACACAGGTTGTGCCCGCGACCGGGATCACACCTTATGCACGTTTCGGCTCCTGGCCGCTCTGGCTAATCACGTTATTCGGCGGCATTGTTACCGTTCTCTTCGGTTTGCGTCGCCGATAATCTCCCTCTTTCCACTTCCCTAAGGGCATGCTTTTGCATGCCTTTTTTTATTTATGGCACGGTATTTGCCTGTTATTACCCTGTAAAGGATTGTTTCTGTATTTTTTTGGATATTGCGTCGGCTTAGAGCGCTCTGTTAGGGCAAGAAACGCACCAAATTGGTGCCACACCATGATATTGCTGCTATTTGGTGCGGCGGATATCGCAAAAAACAAACATTTCCATTTCAATCTATTTACAATCAGCTACTTTTTAACTGTATAGACAGTAACTTCGCGCTTTAACGGTGCAGCGGTATCACTGATAAGTCGCAAAGCGTTATGTATGAGTGATGCAGCGGTACACGTTAACTTGAAAATGACGGGCATATTAACCATACGGTTATTCATGACAGCGCTATAACTATTGCAGCAACGACAGCAAAGGAGTTAGAACATGCAAATGCGTAAACTGGCATTATCACTGCTTCTGCTTGGCACCGCCGCCAGCGTAGCTCAGGCTGAAGATCTGGCCGGTACATTGAAAAAGGTCAAAGATAATGGCGTGATCGTCATTGGACACCGCGAATCGTCCGTGCCTTTTTCTTACTATGACAACACGCAAAAAGTGGTCGGTTACTCTCAGGCCTACTCTGACAAAATTGTCGAAGCGGTTAAGAAAAAACTGGATGCGCCTAACCTGCAGGTCAAGCTACTCCCTATCACCTCTCAGAACCGTATCCCTCTGTTACAGAACGGTACATTCGATTTTGAGTGTGGTTCAACGACCAACAACCTGGAACGTCAGAAACAAGCTGCGTTCTCTAACACCATTTTCGTGGTCGGTACGCGCCTGTTAACCAAAAAAGACTCTGGCGTAAAAGACTTCCCGGATCTGGCAGGTAAAACGGTTGTCGTCACCTCCGGTACCACCTCTGAAGTTCTGCTGAATAAGCTGAATGAAGAAAAACAGATGAAAATGCGCATCATCAGTGCGAAAGACCACGGCGACTCCTTCCGTACGCTGGAAAGCGGCCGTGCTGTGGCCTTCATGATGGATGATGCTTTGCTGGCGGGCGAACGTGCGAAAGCGAAAAGCGCCGATCAGTGGGACATCGTCGGCAAAGCGCAGTCTGAAGAAGCCTACGGCTGTATGCTGCGTAAAGACGACCCGCAATTCAAGAAACTGGTTGATGACACCATTGCTGAAGTTCAGACCTCCGGTGAAGCTGAGAAATGGTTCGATCGCTGGTTTAAACAACCTATTCCACCAAAAGATCTTAACCTGAACTTTGCACTGTCAGATGAAATGAAGGCCTTGTTCAAAGCGCCAAATGACAAAGCGCTCAACTAATTAATAATGAGAATAAGGGCAGAGTCATCTGCCCTCTGATTGCTGATTCGTGGCAGGACAGACAGGCATGTGATGGTCGTTCCCCATCACATGTTGCCCCAAGACATTTCGATAAACAGGAAAACAAACAATACGCCTGTAGTTTGAAACAGAACGGGGATATGGCCGCTCATCAATCTTCAGGGTAGCTTCGCTACCCTTTTTTTACCGGAGTTCGTTATGTCTATAGATTGGAACTGGGGCATATTTCTACAAGCCGCCCCTTTCGGCAACACAACCTACCTCGGGTGGATTTTGTCCGGTCTGCAAGTCACCGTCACATTGTCTATCTGCGCCTGGATTATCGCCTTTCTCGTTGGTTCTCTATTTGGAATCTTGCGTACCGTCCCGAACCGCTTTGTTGCGGGCATTGGTACCTGTTACGTCGAGCTATTTCGCAACGTCCCGTTGATTGTTCAGTTCTTTACCTGGTATTTGGTCGTTCCCGAACTGCTTCCTGCCGGCATCGGCATGTGGTTTAAAGCCGAGCTAGATCCGAATATTCAGTTCTTCCTGTCATCGATGATTTGTCTGGGGCTCTTCACCGCAGCGCGCGTTTGTGAACAAGTGCGTGCGGGGATTCAATCGCTCCCGCGCGGACAGAAAGCCGCCGGGCTGGCAATGGGCCTGACGCTGCCACAAACTTACCGCTATGTGTTACTGCCCAATGCGTACCGCGTCATTGTTCCGCCGTTGACGTCAGAGATGCTGAACCTGGTCAAAAACTCGGCTATCGCGTCCACGATTGGTCTGGTTGATATGGCGGCACAGGCAGGGAAACTGCTGGACTATTCCGCCCACGCGTATGAATCCTTTACCGCCATCACGCTGGCGTACGTTGGCATCAATGCCATCATTATGTTGATTATGCAGGTCGTTGAGCGAAAAACCCGTTTGCCGGGCAATATGGGGAGCAAATAAATCATGTATGAATTTGACTGGAGCTCAATTGGGCCAAGCATGCCGTACCTGATTCAGGGGATGGTCGTTACACTCAAAATTACGCTGACGGCGGTGGTATTCGGGATTGTGTGGGGCACGATTCTGGCAGTCATGCGCCTGTCGCCGATCAAACCTATCAGTTGGTTCGCTAAACTGTATGTGAACCTGTTCCGCTCCGTTCCACTCGTTATGGTGCTGCTGTGGTTCTATCTGGTGGTTCCTAGCTTATTACAAAATGTGCTTGGGCTATCGCCGAAAACCGATATTCGACTGATTTCAGCTATGGTAGCCTTCTCGCTGTTCGAGGCAGCCTATTATTCTGAAATTATTCGTGCGGGTATCCTCAGCATATCGCGCGGCCAATCCTCCGCAGCGCTCGCCTTAGGCATGACGCATTGGCAATCCATGAAGCTGGTTATTCTGCCACAGGCATTCCGCGCCATGGTGCCATTGCTGCTGACGCAGGGGATTGTCCTGTTCCAGGACACGTCACTGGTTTATGTACTCAGCCTCGCTGATTTCTTCCGTACCGCCTCAACCATCGGCGAGCGTGACGGAACACAAGTTGAAATGATCCTGTTTGCCGGGTTCATTTATTTTATCTTCAGCATTTCAGCCTCAATGCTGGTCAGTTACCTGAAAAAAAGGACGGTTTGATGATTTCCCTGAAAAATGTTTCTAAATGGTACGGCCAATTTCAGGTGCTAGCCGACTGCTCCACAGAAGTAAAAAAAGGTGAAGTCGTAGTCGTCTGTGGGCCTTCTGGCTCCGGCAAATCAACCCTGATTAAAACCGTAAATGGCCTGGAACCGATCCAACAAGGTGAAATTACCGTCAACGGGACTGCCGTTAACGATAAAAAAACCAATCTGGCCCAGCTACGTTCCAAAGTCGGGATGGTGTTCCAACACTTTGAACTGTTCCCGCATCTGTCGATTATTGAGAACCTGACGCTCGCGCAGGTAAAAGTGCTAAAACGCAAGCGTGAAGACGCCAAAGCGAAGGCGCAGAAACTGTTGGAGCGCGTTGGTCTGGCTGCACACGCCAACAAATATCCGGGGCAGCTTTCCGGCGGTCAGCAGCAGCGTGTCGCTATCGCCCGTGCGCTGTGCATGGATCCGATCGCAATGCTATTTGATGAACCGACATCCGCACTCGATCCAGAGATGATCAACGAAGTGTTGGACGTCATGGTTGAATTGGCGCAGGAAGGCATGACCATGATGGTCGTCACCCATGAAATGGGCTTTGCCCGTAAAGTGGCACACCGCGTGATCTTTATGGATGAGGGGAAAATCGTTGAAGACACCCGCAAGGATGATTTCTTCAATAACCCACAGTCCGAGCGCGCGAAAGACTTCCTGGCGAAAATCCTGCATTAATAATCAGATACAGCGTGCCGCAAGGCACGCTTTATCAGACTGTTGACAAACCTATTTTCTGAACGAGAACGGTAGTAACGGAATAGAAGAGTAAAGCGTTTGCGCCAGGGATGGCGCAATCCGAGCGTACAGGGATGTATTTACAGCGTCTTTACGATCTATCCGTTACTACCGCTCAACAGACTTTATCTCTTTAGGCAGCCCTATGGCTGAAATGGCTGGCGATGGAACAGGTCATGCGAGCATTTCGGGCAGAGCGGCAAGACTTCCGGAGTATAGAACGCAATATGGTGGTGGCAGTTCTCACACACCAGATTACCTAGTCCCACCACTTCACCGCTGTGATATACCCCGTGATGATTCACATCTTTAAAAATCTCACGCCACTCCAACTGCGTTTTATCCGTAATATCCGCAAGTTCCTGCCACAGGCTTTCCTTGATGACTCGCATAAAAACGCTATCGGTAAACTCATTCTGACTTTCGCTATAGCTACGGCCAAACTCTTCCAGATCGCGCTGAACAGCCTGAATCACCTGTTCTATTTCTTTCTGCGTCAGCTCCGAGCGTTCCTGCAAAGTTTTGCGGGCGCTCTGTACCAGACTATCGAGATCGCGCTCACCGTTGTTCAGCCGGGCCGTCACTGAAGCCATTAACTCGCGGTAATAGCGGGCTAGTTTATTCATGGTTCCTCCTGAATAAGCGGGTTGAAGGGCGATAAAGCACGACTATTCGCCGTCTGGCACACCTGGCCAAAAGCCGATACGTTGCCTATCTCTCTCTATTTTAGATTATTTTTTCGGTACGCCTGATAAATTGTCGCCAATTTGCGCAACGCCTCGCAGTATGTCGCTCGCAGATCAGAAATATTCCTCAGTCGGGCGCAGGGTGTTGTTGCACGCGCCGCTTACGGCTATGCTATGCGGATCTTTTGTTATGAATCAGAACAGGCTACTCACACGTAGCGATTCTTCACTAAACAGGACCCCTGGCAGCCATGCAAGAGCAATACCGCCCAGAAGAGATAGAAGCGGACGTCCAGCTTCACTGGCAAGAGAAGCAGACATTTAAAGTCACCGAACAGCCCGGCAAAGAAAAATACTATTGCCTTTCCATGCTGCCTTACCCTTCTGGCCGACTACATATGGGCCACGTCCGTAACTACACCATCGGCGACGTGATCTCCCGTTATCAGCGCATGCTGGGTAAAAACGTTCTGCAACCGATCGGTTGGGATGCCTTTGGTCTGCCGGCAGAAGGCGCTGCGGTCAAAAACAACACCGCGCCAGCACCCTGGACCTACGCCAACATCGACTACATGAAAAACCAGCTCAAACTGCTGGGCTTTGGCTATGACTGGGATCGCGAAGTCGCGACCTGTAAACCAGACTACTACCGCTGGGAACAGTGGTTCTTCACCAAGCTTTACGAGAAAGGTCTGGTTTATAAAAAAACCTCCGCCGTTAACTGGTGCCCGAACGACCAGACTGTATTGGCGAACGAACAGGTTATCGATGGCTGCTGCTGGCGCTGCGACACCAAAGTTGAACGCAAAGAGATTCCGCAGTGGTTTATCAAAATCACCGCTTATGCAGACCAACTGCTGAACGATCTGGATACGCTGGAAAGCTGGCCTGAGCAGGTCAAAACCATGCAGCGTAACTGGATTGGCCGCTCCGAAGGTGTGGAAATCACGTTTGACGTGGCGGACAGCGCCGAGAAACTGACCGTTTACACCACGCGCCCGGATACGTTCATGGGCGTGACCTACGTGGCCGTTGCCGCAGGTCACCCTCTCGCCGCACAAGCTGCCGCAGCGAACCCGGCGCTGGCCGATTTCATTGCAGAATGCCGTAATACCAAAGTTGCCGAAGCCGATATGGCGACAATGGAGAAAAAAGGCATGGCCACCGGCCTGTATGCAATTCACCCGTTGAACGGCGAGAAAGTCGCTATCTGGGTCGCCAACTTCGTCCTGATGGAATACGGCACAGGTGCTGTGATGGCCGTTCCGGGTCACGACCAGCGCGACTGGGAATTCGCCACCAAATATGACTTGTCCATTAAGCCAGTCATCCTGAACGCCGATGGCAGCGAGCCCGACCTGTCTGCTGAAGCAATGACGGAAAAAGGCAACCTGTTCAACTCCGGTGAGTTTGACGGTCTGGATTTCGACGCAGCCTTTAACGCCATTGCCGATAAGCTGGTAGAGAAAGGCATTGGCGAACGTAAAGTCAACTATCGCCTACGCGACTGGGGGGTGTCTCGTCAGCGCTACTGGGGCGCGCCAATTCCAATGGTGACACTGGAAGACGGCACCGTTATCCCGACGCCAGAAGATCAGCTGCCAGTAATCCTGCCGGAAGATGTCGTGATGGACGGCATCACCAGCCCGCTGAAATCTAACCCGGAATGGGCGAAGACCACCGTTAACGGTCAGCCTGCGCTGCGTGAAACCGACACGTTCGACACCTTTATGGAATCTTCCTGGTACTACGCGCGCTACACCTGCCCGCAGTACGATCAGGGAATGCTGGATCCGGCCGCCGCCAACTACTGGCTGCCCGTTGACCAATACGTTGGCGGTATCGAACACGCCATCATGCACCTGATGTATTTCCGCTTCTTCCACAAACTGATGCGCGACGCGGGTCTGGTGACGTCTGACGAGCCTGCCAAACGCCTGCTGTGTCAGGGCATGGTGCTGGCTGATGCCTTCTATTATCTGGGCAATAACGGCGAACGTATCTGGGTTTCACCTATCGACGTCACCGTTGAGCGTGATGAGAAAGGACGCATCGTCAAAGCCGTCGATAACGAAGGCCGCGATGTGATCTACGCGGGTATGAGCAAAATGTCGAAGTCTAAAAACAACGGCATCGACCCGCAGGTTATGGTAGAGAAATACGGTGCAGATACCGTTCGTCTGTTCATGATGTTTGCTTCTCCGGCGGAAATGACGCTGGAATGGCAGGAATCCGGCGTAGAAGGCGCGAACCGCTTCCTGAAACGCGTCTGGAGACAGGCATTCGAGCACACTGAGAAAGGTGCAGTAACTGCGCTGGATGTCACGACGCTGACCGAAGATCAGAAATCACTGCGCCGCGATCTGCACAAAACGATCGCGAAAGTGACCGATGATATCGGCCGTCGCCAGACCTTCAACACCGCGATCGCCGCCATCATGGAACTGATGAACAAACTGGCGAAAGCGCCGCAGGACAGCGATCAGGATCGTGCACTGACGCAGGAAACGCTGCTGGCCGTTGTTCGTATGCTCTATCCGTTCACGCCGCACGTTTGCTTCACACTGTGGCAGGCGCTGCAAGGCGAAGGCGACATCGATACCGCGCCATGGCCGGTTGCAGATGAGAGCGCAATGGTTGAAGATTCCAAGCTGGTCGTCGTGCAGGTTAACGGTAAAGTACGTGGTAAAATTACCGTTGCCGCTGACGCGAGTGAAGAACAGGTTCGCGAACGCGCTGCTCAGGAACCGCTGGTCGCGAAATATCTGGACGGCGTCACGGTTCGTAAAGTGATTTATGTCCCTGGCAAACTGCTTAACCTGGTTGTGGGTTAAGGCAAGGAGGAACTGTGCGACATCGTCTATTCACGCTGTTGCTGGGGCTGGCGGTGTTAATCACCGCTGGCTGCGGTTTTCATCTGCGCGGCACGACACAAGTGCCTGCGCAGTTACAAACGCTGGTGCTTGACAGCAGTGACCCTTATGGCCCGCTCACGCGTGCAGTACGCGAGCAGCTCCGTCTCAGCGATGTGAAAATCGTTGACGATGCGATGCGTCAGGATATCCCGTCTCTGCGGGTACTGGGCTCAAGCGAAACGCGCGATACCGTCTCGATTTTTCAGGATGGTAAAACAGCGGAGTACCAGATGGTGCTGACATTGCAGGCACAGGTGCTGATGCCGGGTGAAGACATTTATCCGCTCAGCGTGACGGTGTTCCGCACGTTCTTTGATAACCCGCTGGCTGCGCTGGCGAAAGATGCCGAACAGGACATCGTTCGCCAGGAAATGCGTGAGCAGGCAGCCCAGCAGCTGGTGCGTAAACTGCTGACCATCAACGGTAGCCAGGAAGTCAAAAATCGGTTGCAGTCCACCGATTCCACTGCTGCCGCCAAGCGTTCATGATTCGGCTTTACCCCGAACAACTCACCGCGCAGCTCCATGAGGGGCTGCGCGGTTGTTATTTGGTCTTTGGCACAGACCCACTCCTACTACAGGAAAGTCTCGACAGCATTAAACGGGTCGCTCAACAGCACGAATTCAGTGAGCATTTCAGCTTTATTCTGGATCCTCATACCGATTGGGATGCCATTTTCAGCACCTGTCAGGCGCTCAGCCTGTTTGCCTCGCGCCAATCACTCTTACTGGTTCTACCGGAAAACGGCCCAAATGCCGCGATAAGCGAAAACCTGGTCAAGCTTTCTGGGCTATTGCACCCCGATATTTTGCTGATTCTGCGCGGTCATAAGCTGACCAAAGCGCAGGAAAACAGCGCCTGGTTCAAAGCGCTCGCGCAAGACAGCGTCTATATCAACTGTCTCACGCCGGAACAGGCACAGCTTCCCCGCTGGGTCGCCCAGCGTGCCAAAACCATGAAGTTGACGCTGGATGAACAGGCTACCCAGCTTATTTGCTATTGCTACGAGGGCAATCTTCTCGCGCTGTCTCAGGCATTAGAACGGCTATCGCTGCTTTACCCCGATGGCAAGCTGACCTTGCCGCGCGTGGAAAGCGCCGTGAATGATGCCGCCCACTTCACGCCGTTTCATTGGCTCGATGCGCTGCTGGCAGGCAAAGGCAAACGCGCCTGGCACATTTTGCAGCAGCTAAGACAGGAAGATTGCGAGCCGGTCATTTTGCTGCGCACGCTACAGCGTGAGTTGCTACAGCTGTTAACGCTGAAGCGGCGTATGTCAGACACACCGCTGCGTACATTATTCGATCAGCAAAAGGTGTGGCAAAATCGGCGTGACCTGCTCACTCAGGCATTACAACGACTTTCTCTTCAACAGCTACAGCAGGCTGTGCGATTACTGGCGCAGGTGGAAATAACGCTAAAGCAAGACTACGGTCAGCCTGTTTGGGCTGAACTTGAATCCCTTGCCATGCTGCTGTGCGGCAAAGCATTACCGGAGGCATTCATCTGAATAGTTCCCCCGCTACGCCATCGCTGACCGCATTTTTTGGCGGCACGTTCGATCCCATTCATTACGGTCATCTTCAGCCGGTGACAGCACTGGCAAATCTCGTGGGGCTGACTCAGGTTGTCCTGATGCCCAATAATGTTCCGCCGCATCGACAGCAGCCTGAAGCCAGTTCCCGACAGCGTTTTCATATGGCTGAGCTGGCCGTTGAAGGCAATCCGCTCTTTACCGTGGACGATCGTGAACTGCAACGGCAAACCCCCTCTTACACCATTGAAACACTGGAAGCGTTGAGGGCTGAAAAAGGCCGTCATGCGCCGCTGGGTTTTATCATCGGGCAGGATTCACTGCTGACGCTACACCATTGGCACCGCTGGCAGGATCTACTCGGCGTCTGTCATTTGCTGGTGTGCGCGCGCCCCGGCTATCGCTCAACGCTGGAAACACCCGAATTACAACAGTGGCTGGACGAGCATCTGACCCACGCGCCAGACGATCTTCATCGCCAACCGCAAGGGCGGATCTTTTTGGCAGACACGCCGCTGGTCACCATTTCCGCCACGGAAATTCGCCAACGTCGGCTACAAGGTCTGGACTGCCACGATTTATTGCCTCCCGCCGTGCTCAGTTACATCAACGAAAACGGTCTGTACCAATAACATCGCTTTTCCTGTCCATCAGCCACGGGCTTTATACCACTCGGTAAAAGTGCGTGATATACTCCGCGGCTGGTTTCAATCACCGGGAAAAGCGGAAATTCTCAGCAATTACTCGGTGATTCACGTTTTTCCTAAACAATTCAGCGCCACACGCGTCTGTCAGTTACAGACAGAACGCCATTGAGGGGGAACCTTTGCAAGGCCAAGCACTCCAAGATTTCGTTATTGATAAGGTCGATGACTTAAAAGCTCAGGATATCGTTGCACTCAATGTGCAGGGTAAATCCAGCATTACCGATTACATGGTTATCTGTACGGGAACCTCTACGCGCCACGTCGCTTCTATTGCCGATCACGTCGTGCAATCTTCACGCGCCGCGGGTCTGATCCCACTCGGCGTCGAAGGCGAAAGCGCCGCTGATTGGGTTGTTGTCGATTTGGGTGACGTGATGGTTCATGTCATGCAAGAAGAAAGTCGCCAGCTGTACGAATTGGAAAAACTGTGGGGCTAGTATGAAACTGCAACTGGTCGCCGTTGGCACCAAAATGCCCGACTGGGTGCAGACTGGTTTCACCGATTATCTGCGCCGTTTTCCCAAAGACATGCCTTTCGAACTACTCGAAATTCCGGCGGGGAAACGGGGTAAAAATGCGGACATCAAACGCATTCTGGAACGTGAAGGCGAACAGATGCTGGCGGCGGTGGGCAAAGGCAACCGCATTGTTACGCTGGATATTCCTGGGACTCGCTGGGAGACACCGCAGCTGGCACAACAGCTGGAGCGCTGGAAACAGGACGGGCGCGACGTCAGCCTGCTAATTGGCGGGCCGGAAGGTCTTGCGCCAGAATGCAAAGCCGCAGCCGAACAAAGCTGGTCGCTCTCGCCCTTAACGCTGCCGCACCCGCTCGTTCGTGTACTGGTGGCGGAGAGCCTGTATCGTGCATGGAGCATTACGACTAATCACCCTTACCATCGGGAGTAAGGCGATACGATGAAACCTGTGAAATAACGCTGGATGAAAGTAGAACGTAAACCCTTTCGAGATTATACGGCTGAGTCCGCCCTGTTTGTGCGCCGTGCTTTGGTCGCCTTTCTGGGCATTTTGCTGCTTTCCGGTGTATTAGTCGCTAACCTTTATCATCTGCAGATTGTGCGGGTTGATGATTACCGCACTCGTTCTAATGAAAACCGTATTAAGCTGGTTCCTATCGCGCCCAGCCGCGGCATCATCTATGACCGCAACGGCACCCCACTGGCGCTAAATCGTACCATTTATCAGTTAGAGCTGGTGCCCGACAAAGTCGACAATCTTAAAGACACGCTCGAAGCGCTGCGTCCCGTCGTCGACCTGACCGATGACGATCTGGAAAGTTTTGAAAAAGAACGTAAACGCTCACGCCGTTTTACCTCGATTCCGGTGAAAACCGGGCTCAGTGAGATTCAGGTTGCCCGTTTTGCCGTCAACCAATATCGCTTCCCCGGCGTTGAAATTAAAGGCTACCAGCGTCGCTATTACCCTTACGGTTCTGCGCTGACGCACGTTACGGGCTATGTCTCCAAAATCAACGATAAAGACGTAGAACGGCTGACCAAAGAAGAGAAAATCGCCGATTACGCCGCCACGCATGACATCGGTAAGTTGGGTATCGAGCGTCATTACGAGGATTTGCTGCACGGCAAACCCGGCTATGAGGAAGTTGAAGTCAACAACCGCGGCCGCGTAATCCGTCAGCTCCATGAACAACCCCCCCAGGCCGGACGCGATATCTACCTGACGTTGGATCTAAGCCTGCAAATCTACATCGAAAAATTACTCGAAGGTAGCCGTGCTGCGGTCATTGTCACCGACCCGCGCGATGGCGGTATTCTGGCGATGGTTTCCACGCCCAGCTACGACCCCAACCTCTTTGTCGACGGGATTTCCACCAAAAACTATACCAAGCTACAAACCGATCCTAATCGTCCGTTGATCAATCGTGCGACGCAGGGGATATACCCACCCGCCTCCACCGTGAAGCCCTATATCGCGGTTTCCGCCCTGACTGCGGGCGTGATTACGACCAACACCAGCCTGTTCGATCCCGGCTGGTGGCAGTTACCCGGTTCAGAAAAGCGTTTTCGCGACTGGAAAAAATGGGGACATGGCCGCCTGAATCTCACCAAATCGCTGGAAGAGTCTGCGGATACTTTCTTCTATCAGGTTGCTTACGACATGGGAATCGATCGGCTGTCCGAATGGATGAACAAATTCGGGTACGGTCAACGAACCGGTATTGATATCTCGGAAGAAAGCCGAGGTAACATGCCAACCCGTGAGTGGAAGCTCAGACAATTCAAAAAACCCTGGTATCAGGGCGACACCATTCCCGTCGGGATCGGCCAAGGCTACTGGACGGCGACGCCGATCCAGATGAATAAAGCGCTGGTGACACTGATCAACGACGGCCAGGTCAAAACACCGCATTTACTTTATAGTTCGCGCGAAAATGGCGTTATTGTGCCTTACCGACAGGCAGAGAATCAGCAAATTGGCGACATTCATTCTGGCTACTGGGAAGTGGCAAAAGATGGCATGTATGGCGTGGCTAACCGTGCTAACGGTACCGCGCACAAAAGTTTCGAGGATGCCCCTTATAAAATTGCGGCAAAATCCGGTACGGCGCAGGTCTTCGGCCTGAAAGAAAACGAAACCTATAATGCGCACAAGATCGCAGAACATCTGCGTGACCATAAGTTAATGGTTGCCTTTGCCCCGTATAAGAATCCTAAAGTCGCGATATCGATCATTCTGGAAAACGGCGGCGCAGGCCCGACCGTTGGCACCATCACTCGCCAGATCCTTGATCATATTCTGCTGGGTGATAACAATACTGATTTACCCAGTGCGCCCCCTGCGCCACCGGGTAGCGAGAGTGAGTAACAGACAGTCATGACCGATAGCCAACAAAAGGGATCGTTCTGGGCGAAAATCCACATCGACCTCCCGTTTCTTCTCTGCATCCTGGCACTGCTGGGCTATAGCCTATTTGTCTTATGGAGCGCCAGCGGGCAAGACGTCGGTATGATGGAACGAAAAGTCGTTCAAATCGTGCTGGGGTTTACGGTGATGATCGTGATGGCACAAATCCCCCCTCGCGTGTATGAGGGATGGGCTCCCTATCTCTATGTATTTTGCGTCATTTTGCTGCTCATCGTGGATATTTTCGGGCAGATCAGTAAAGGCGCGCAGCGCTGGCTGGATCTGGGCTTTATCCGTTTCCAGCCGTCGGAAATTGCCAAGATCGCCGTACCGCTCATGGTGGCGCGTTTTATCAACCGTGATATGTGTCCGCCGTCGTTAAAAAACACGGCAATCGCGCTGGTACTGATCTTTGTCCCTACGCTACTGGTTGCCGCCCAGCCGGATTTAGGCACCTCAATTCTGGTCGCGCTATCGGGGCTGTTTGTGCTTTTCCTCGCCGGCATGAGCTGGCGCTTAATTGGTATCGCCGTCCTGCTGCTCGCCGCGTTTATTCCTATACTCTGGTTTTTCCTGATGCATGATTATCAGCGCGCCAGGGTGATGATGCTGCTCGATCCAGAAAGCGATCCGCTTGGCGCTGGATACCATATTATTCAATCGAAAATTGCGATAGGCTCTGGTGGCCTGTCTGGCAAAGGTTGGCTGCACGGCACACAGTCTCAGTTAGAGTTCCTGCCTGAGCGCCACACCGACTTTATCTTTGCCGTGCTGTCAGAAGAGCTCGGCTTAATCGGCGTTTTGATTCTGCTCGCGATGTATCTGTTCATGATCATGCGCGGTCTGGTCATTGCCGCTAATGCACAAACCTCATTCGGCCGGGTGATGGTCGGCGGGTTGATGCTGATTCTGTTTTTCTATGTTTTCGTCAATATCGGGATGGTCAGCGGTATACTTCCCGTCGTTGGTGTGCCGCTACCGCTAATCAGCTACGGCGGATCGGCGCTGGTCGTCTTAATGGCGGGGTTCGGTATCGTCATGTCGATACATACTCACCGCAAACTGCTATCCAAAAATTTATAACACGAGGTGAGCAATGCGTAAGGATTGGCTTTGGATCGGCGTAGCAACTCTGGCGCTTGCTGCCTGTACCACCACGGAACAGCGGAAGCCTGCTCCGCCCGTGACTCAGGTCTATAGCGGCCCCGTTGAGGAAATCGGCGGTGCGGAACCACGTTACGAACCCTACAATCAGGGGACGCTGCAAGACTACAGCATCAAAGGCAAGAGCTATAAAATTGTCAAAGATCCGCAAAACTTTAGCGAGACCGGCTTAGCCGCCTGGTACGGCGAAGAAGCCAGCGGTAACCGCACGTCAATCGGCGAGACGTTTGATCCGAATGCGATCACCGCCGCGCACCCGACGTTGCCGCTGCCGAGCTATGTCCGCGTCACCAACCTGAGCAACGGTCGCCGTCTGGTTGTGCGTGTAAACGACCGCGGGCCGTATACGCCGGGTAGAATTATCGATCTGTCGAAGGCCGCAGGCGATCGACTGAATATCTCGAACAATACCAAAGTAAAAGTGGACTTCATCAACGTCGCGCCAGATGGCACGCTCTCCGGTCCCGGAACTGTGGGTACCACCGTCGCCAAGCAAAGCTTCGCCCTACCAGAGCGCCCGAGCTTCGGCGCCAGCGGATTGGGTACGCCAATGATGGAAACCACGTCGCCAACCCCCAACAGCGCCGTTCGCCCAATCAGCAATAGCAACCTGAGCGTGCCAGCAGAAAGCACGCAGCCGCAAAGCAGTGCGCCGTCGCACAGCGGTGGCTTTTTGGGAGCCCCTTCCGCACTGCGCGCTGGCGTAGTTGAGTCCAGCGTGACACCGACGACGACACCGTCCTCATCCGCAGCGCCACTGAACGTCGCGCCAGCGGCTGCCGTTGCCGCGCCCTCAACGACAGCCCCCTCAGCCACGGGTCGCTATGTGGTTCAGGTCGGTGCGCTGAGCGATCAGCAGCGTGCACAAACCTGGCAGCGCAGCCTGAGCGAACGCTTCCGCGTAGCCGGTAAAGTCACAGCGAGCGGCGGGCTATACCGCATCCAGCTAGGGCCATTCCAGAATCGTCAGCAAGCCGCTGAACTTCAACAACGTTTGTCAGTCGAAGCTCAGCAGCAGTCGTTTATTACCGCCGCACCCGGCACCCTCTAGTCACGGATAATCGGCAGGCTCACCATGCGAAAGCAGCGGCTATGACATTGAACATACCGCCCTTTTGCAAAATCACGTAACGTAATGTCTGATGCCTGCCTATTCCCCATCTGCTATAGTGTGGCTCGTTTTTTAACTCATACCCACGGATGTTGTTGTTCCAATCATGAATACTGTAAACACGTCTCGTTTTACTAAGCGTACTGCGCTTGGCGCACTGCTCGTCATTAGCGCCTCTTCCTTTGCCTATGCCGAAGATATCAATCTTAAAACGATGATCCCCGGCGTTCCGCAAATCGATGCTGAATCCTACATCCTGATTGATTACAACTCTGGAAAAGTGTTGGCGGAAATGAACGCTGACACGCGCCGCGATCCGGCCAGCTTAACGAAAATGATGACCAGCTACGTGATTGGTCAGGCAATTAAATCAGGAAAAATCAGCCCGAACGACATCGTTACCGTCGGTAAAGATGCCTGGGCAACCGGCAACCCGACCTTCCAGGGCTCTTCCCTGATGTTCCTGAAGCCGGGCGACCGTGTTCCCGTCTCCCAATTAAACCGCGGTATTATCCTGCAATCCGGTAACGATGCCTGCGTCGCGATGGCCGACTACGTTGCCGGCAGTCAGGATGCCTTCGTTAACCTGATGAACGGTTACGTGAAGGCTCTGGGGCTGCAAAATACCAATTTTGAAACCGTGCACGGTCTTGATGCACCGGGCCAGTTCAGCTCGGCGCGTGATATGGCCCTGATCGGTCAGGCGCTGATCCGCGATGTGCCAGAAGAGTACGCGACCTACAAAGAGAAAGAGTTCACGTTCAACAATATCCGTCAGCCTAACCGTAACGGTTTGCTGTGGGATTCCAGCCTGAATGTTGACGGCATCAAAACGGGCCATACGTCATCAGCTGGCTTTAACCTGGTTGCCTCGGCAACAGAAGGTCAGATGCGCCTGATTTCAGCGGTACTGGGCGGACGTAATGCCAAAGGGCGCGAATCAGAAAGTAAAAAACTGCTGACCTGGGGCTTCCGCTTCTTTGAAACCGTTGCGCCGTTGAAAGCAGGCAAAGAATTTGCATCCGAGCCGGTCTGGTTTGGCGACAGTGACCGCGTTGCGCTGGGCGTTGAGAAAGATGCCTACCTGACCATTCCACGTGGCCGTATGAAAGATCTGAAAGCCAGCTACGTTCTGGACAACACTGAGCTGCACGCGCCGTTAGCGAAAAATCAGGTTGTGGGTTCCATCAACTTCCAACTGGATGGCAAAACCATCGACCAGCGTCCACTGGTGGTCATGAACGAAGTGAAAGAAGGCGGGATCTTTGGCCGTATGATCGACTACATCAAACTGATGTTCCATCACTGGTTCGGCTAAGCCCCCCTTGTGTGGGGCCAAAACGCCCCCATATAGATAGCATCCATAACTCCCGCAGAACGCGGGAGTTATGCTTTTTTAGTATAATGTACTTATGTCAGTGCTAATACCGTCGGGATGATGCCGACGTATTACCCTCTCTGGAGCGCAAATGAAAACCAAATTAAACGAACTGCTTGAATTCCCCTGTGTTTTTACCTACAAGGTCATGGGTGAGGCAAAACCAGAGCTGGTCGATCTGGTCGTTGAAGTGGTACAACGTCATGCGCCAGGCGACTACACGCCGCAGATCAAACCCAGCAGCAAAGGGAATTATCACTCCGTTTCCATCACCATCACTGCGACACACATTGAGCAGGTGGAAACGCTGTACGAAGAACTGGGCAACATCAACATCGTGCGCATGGTTCTGTAAGGCATAGGGTTCTGTAAGAATCACGCAGTAAAAAGAACGAGCGGGAAAATTAGCGAGCACGGCATAGTTTTGTGATGCCATAATTATCGTGCGTAGTTTTGTGCCACCCACGTTTTGCACTACATAATTTGCATAGTGCTGTTCGCTGAGGCCTCCCGCCGTTATAATCCTCCCACCTTTCCTTAACCTGAAGATGACACACTTGCTACAGGATAAGATCATCGTACGCCAATTTGACGTACAGCAGTATGAGCCCGTCTCTCTGGCGATGCATAATTTCACCGACCGACGCGATGAGAATACCCCAGACGAACTCTGGCTGGTTCAGCATCCCCGCGTATTCACACAAGGTCAGGCGGGAAAAGCCGAACATGTCCTCATGCCCGGTGACATCCCCGTCATTCAGAGCGACAGAGGCGGTCAGGTGACCTACCACGGCCCCGGCCAGCAGGTCATGTACGTGTTGATTGATCTGAAGCGCCGTAAGCTTGGCGTTCGTCAGCTCGTCACTGCCATTGAAAATACCGTGATTGGCACACTGGCGCACTTCCATATTGACGCCCATGCGCGCCCTGATGCGCCCGGCGTTTATGTGGGCGAACGTAAAATCTGCTCGCTGGGACTGCGTATTCGCAAAGGCTGCTCTTTCCACGGGTTAGCGCTCAATATCGCCATGGATCTCTCCCCTTTCCTGCGCATCAACCCGTGTGGTTACGCCGGTATGGAGATGACGCAAATCAGCGATCTGGTGCCGGGCGTCACGTTGGATGACACCGCTCCCGTGCTGGTGAACACCTTTTTGCAGTTAGTTGGCTATTCCGCACCCGAGTTTACTCCGTGGAATCTTGATGTACAGGGTGAGCCGCTTCCTGGTTAACATGTTTCATCCTGTCAATAAAAATCAGTCAGTTAGGCGATCGTTTTTTGATAAATTACATTTTATTCACATAATTTCTTCATTTTGATCGCGCAAAGGCTGATTGTGGTTAGGCAAGATGATATAATTTTTATAGTTTTTTAAAAAAAAGTTTAATCAAAAACATAATCCTTTGAATTTGAATAACAAATTTAAAGAAACGATTCAGAACTGGAACTTACGCAAACATGAGTAAACCGATTCAGATCGAACGCGGCGTCAAATACCGCGATGCCGATAAGATGGCGCTAATCCCGGTACGTACTGTCGTTACCGAACGCCAAGAGCTTCTGCGCAAACCTGAATGGATGAAGATTAAGCTTCCGGCAGATTCAAGCCGTATTCAGGGAATCAAAGCGGCCATGCGCAAAAACGGGTTGCACTCAGTTTGCGAAGAAGCGTCCTGTCCGAATCTGGCGGAATGTTTCAACCACGGTACCGCCACCTTCATGATTCTGGGCGCCATTTGTACGCGTCGCTGCCCGTTCTGTGACGTTGCCCACGGCCGCCCGCTTACGCCAGATGCCAATGAGCCAGAGAAACTGGCTCAGACTATCCATGACATGGGCTTACGCTACGTTGTGATCACCTCGGTTGACCGTGATGACCTGCGCGATGGTGGAGCACAGCATTTTGCGGACTGCATTAGCGCTATTCGCCGTAAAAACCCGAATATCCGCATCGAAACGCTGGTGCCAGACTTCCGTGGTCGTATGGATCGCGCGTTAGAGATCCTGACCGCTACGCCGCCGGATGTGTTCAACCACAATCTGGAAAACGTACCGCGCGTTTATCGTCAGGTTCGCCCTGGCGCGAATTATGAGTGGTCACTGAAACTGCTGGAAAACTTCAAAAAAGCGCATCCAGATATCCCGACCAAATCTGGCCTGATGGTTGGATTGGGGGAAACCAATGCTGAGATCGTGGAAGTCATGCGCGACCTACGCCGCCACGGTGTGACAATGCTGACGCTGGGACAATATTTACAGCCGAGCCGCCATCACCTGCCGGTACAGCGTTACGTCAGCCCTGATGAATTTGATGAGATGAAAGCGGAAGCGATGGCGATGGGCTTTACCCACGCAGCATGCGGCCCATTTGTTCGCTCGTCCTACCATGCCGACCTGCAGGCGAAGGGCATCGAAGTAAAATAAGCGCTCATACATTTTTACACATTTTTTGTGTGGGATAAAAAACGGACGGCTATTGCCGTCCGTTTTGCTGTGTGAGGCGTGATCAGGATTCTTTGCGCGACGAATCATTCAGCGCTGCGGTATCATCCGTTTTTGCTGGCTGATCGTCATTCATCGCCTTCTTGAAACCTTTAATCGCCGCGCCCAGATCACCGCCTAAGCTACGAAGTTTATTCGTACCGAACAGCAGAATGATTAATGCGCCAATTACCAACAGCTTGGCAATACTAATACCTTCCATACAGACCTACCTGATTTACAGATGCTGGAGACGCCAGCGAACGAGAACACGTGCTTGTCGAAAAAATGCTTTATATCCTATGTCCTCTATGTAAAACCTTACGCAGCACGACACAATTGGCATCTGTAACAAAGTAAGACGTAGCGCTTTTGCACGCATTCAGATTGCTTTACAACTTTCCCCCTCAGCCTCACTACAAAAATCCCTTCTGAAGGCGTAAACTCCCCCACTGCGCGGAGATGACATTCCTCCCTACCCTGGCGCAGCCAAAACGCTGACCGCTGCAGACAGGGTACAACCGCCACCCGGCTAATGATGTCTACGTCCACCTCGCAGAGAGGGCGTAGCGTCCTGCCCAATACTCTCCGAGATCGTGAAAACAATCGATGTAAGAACATCCAAACAAAAACAGGCCAGGAAAGGTTTCTATGTTTAGTACATTACTCGCGGTATTTATTGGCGGCGGAGTGGGTAGCGTGGCGCGCTGGCAGCTCGGCGTGAAGTTTAATAATCTGTACCCAACGCTGCCGTTGGGCACCCTGCTTGCCAATCTAATCGGTGCCTTTGTTATTGGCGGCGCACTCGCTTTCTTCCTGCGCCATCCTCATCTCGATCAGGACTGGAAAATATTGATTACCACCGGGCTATGCGGCGGCTTAACGACGTTTTCTACCTTTTCCGCAGAGGTTGTCATGTTCCTGCAAAGCGGGCAGCTGGCAGCGGCGGGGTTACATGTGCTGTTGAATCTGGCAGGGTCGTTACTGATGACCGCGTTGGCGTTTGCCTTGGTCACGTGGGTGACAACACACTGATATCTTGTGGAAATGGATAGCACGTGGAAAATTAAGCAAAAAAAACCCGCCATTGGCGGGTTTTTCACGAAATCGGTATAATTAAATAGCGTTAACGTTAGCAGCAGAAGGACCTTTGGCACCGTCAGTGATTTCGAACTCTACACGCTGACCTTCAGCCAGAGTTTTGAAACCATTGCTCTGGATGGCAGAGAAGTGTACGAACACGTCTTTGCTACCATCTTCAGGAGTAATGAAACCGAAGCCTTTGGACTCATTAAACCACTTAACACTACCTTTAATCTTAGACATCAAACTTACCTTTACATGAATGAAAGACACAAAATCTGTGTCAGGTACAGTACAACAATAGATTGGCCTTTTGTCCAGTTGAAGTTGGATAAAAAGTGATAAAAATCGCTAAAAAGATATACCGGACGACCTCGCTGCCCTATTTTAACTCGATGCAGAACACAGAGCGCTCGGTTCGGGCCGATTCATCACTTTTTATGATATCGAAGGAAGGTAGTATGGTAAGCAAAACGCTGGGTCTGATCGGGGGAATGAGTTGGGAATCCACCATCCCGTATTACCGTCTCATCAACGAGTATGTGAAAAGCCAACTTGGTGGCCTGCACTCCGCCAAAATCATCCTGCACAGCGTCGATTTCCACGAGATAGAACAATTGCAGGCACAAGGTGATTGGGAGCAGTCAGCCGCCGTCCTCGGCAATATCGCGGTGGGATTACGCCAGGCAGGCGCGGATGCTATCGTCATCTGTACCAACACCATGCATAAAGTGGCCGATGACGTTGAACGTGCCTGCCAGCTTCCTCTTTTACATATTGCCGATGCCACCGGCGCCAGCCTGAAACAGCACGGATTGAAGAAAGTCGGCCTGCTCGGAACCCGCTACACAATGGAGCAAGATTTCTATCGTCAGCGCATTCAGGAACGATTTGGCGTGGAGGTAGTGGTTCCCAACCATGAGGGAAAAGCGATCGTTAATCGCATCATTTACGACGAACTTTGTCTGGGGAACATTAACGACGTCTCACGGCAGGCCTATCGGGACATTATCCAGCAGCTTGAACAGCAAGGCGCAGAAGGCATCATCTTGGGTTGTACAGAAATTCCGTTACTGATCGGTGATCAAGATGCGACAGTTCCTCTTTTTGATACCAGCAAGCTTCACGCGATTGCCGCAGCAAAATTTGCGCTTAACCAATCATCATGATGAATTAATTGAATAAAAGGGAAATTACCCGCGAACTTAATAATACCCTCTTTTATTCACTCAAGTTTCCCCTTTTTTCCTCTAAATAATTCGAGTTGCAGGCAGGCGGCGACACAGTGAATCCCCAGGAGCTTACATCAGTAAGTGACTGGGGTGAGCGAGGAAAGCCAACGTACATGCAACTTGAAGTATGACGAGGATAGAAAAAAAGCAGTATTGAGAGACTCAATACTGCTTTTTCGCATAATTTTATTCCTGGTATGGAATGACTAACAGTACTTCTCGTTATTATTTACGTAACATTGTTTCAATAAAATCTTTCCAAGTGCTTACTTCTACTTCTACCATACAAACCTCTTGGTGATTAACGGCGACGTATTATATGCACAGTTTTTAATCAAATAAAAGTACCGTACCAGTATAAAAAGCGTACTAACATTTATTTCTGCTACACAGTTCACAGTAGATCTCCCCGCCTTTTTTCGGCATGCTGGGCTATCGCACGATCGGGCCCCGTCGGGCCGTGCTGTCGAGTACAGCAATCGTTATGCAACCCAATAAGCAGAAAGGATTTTACCCCTATGGCGCTGACCATGTACGGCATCAAAAACTGTGACACTATAAAGAAAGCGCGCCGCTGGCTGGACGATCAAAAGGTGGCGTATCGCTTCCATGATTACCGTGCCGACGGTCTGGATGAACAGTTGCTCCAGCGCTTTATCGACCAACTGGGGTTTCAGGCCTTACTCAACACACGTGGAACAACCTGGCGTAAGCTCAGTGAAGAGCTGCGTGAACGCATCAACAGCGATAACCACGACAGCGCAGAGGCCGCCAAAAACCTGATGCTGGAGCAGCCGGCGGTGATTAAACGACCGTTGCTGATTGCCGATGACGGCAACGCGCTGCTGGGGTTCAGTATCGACAGCTACCAGAAATTTATTGCGGAGAAAAAATAACGTGTCTTGCCCAGTCATAGAGCTCGCTCAACAGTTAATTAAACGCCCTTCCCTTAGCCCGAACGACGAGGGCTGCCAGGCGCTCATGATTGAACGCCTGGCAGCGATGGGCTTTACCGTCGAAGCAATGGATTTTGGCGATACCCAAAATTTCTGGGCATGGCGCGGCACAGGAAAAACGCTGGCCTTCGCCGGGCACACTGACGTGGTTCCCAGCGGGGATGAAAGCCAGTGGCAGCACCCGCCGTTTGAGCCGATCATTCGCGACGGTATGCTGTACGGCCGTGGCGCGGCGGACATGAAAGGTTCACTGGCCGCGATGGTGATTGCCGCCGAGCGCTTTGTCGCCGCCCACCCGAATCATCAAGGGCGTCTTGCGTTTCTGATTACCTCGGACGAAGAAGCCAGCGCCGTTAACGGCACGGTAAAAGTGGTTGAGGCGCTGATGGCACGCAACGAGCGATTGGACTACTGTCTGGTCGGCGAGCCGTCCAGTACGCACGTCGTGGGCGATGTGGTAAAAAACGGCCGTCGTGGTTCCATCACGGCGAACCTGCGCGTACACGGCGTACAGGGGCACGTTGCCTACCCTCATCTGGCGGACAACCCTGTTCACCGAGCAGCACCAGCGCTGAACGAGCTGATCGCCACCGAGTGGGATCGGGGCAACGATTTCTTCCCGCCAACCACTATGCAGATTGCCAATATTCAGGCAGGCACCGGCAGCAATAACGTCATCCCCGGCGAACTGTTTGTGCAGTTTAATTTCCGTTTCAGCACCGAATTAACGGATACGCTGATTCAACAGCGCGTAGCGGAATTGCTGGATCGCCACCAGCTCAATTACACCATTGACTGGAAGCTTTCCGGCCAGCCATTCCTGACCGCACGCGGCGAACTGGTCGATGCCGTAGTGAATGCCGTCAAGCATTACAATGAGGTTACGCCAGAGCTGCTGACCAATGGCGGCACTTCCGATGGCCGCTTTATCGCTCGTATGGGCGCGCAGGTGGTTGAACTGGGTCCCGTCAATGCCACGATCCATAAAGTGGACGAATGCGTCAGCGCCGCAGACCTGCAACTGCTGAGCCGCATGTACCAGCGCATTATGGAGCAGCTCATCGCATGATGACGTCAGCTATGTTAACCGGTAAAAGCGACCAGCATCTGGTCGCTTTAGACGGTCGCCATCGCCTTCAGCCGGAGGCGGTAACGGCATTTCTGGCGCTCCAGCTGGCGGCAAAAACCGCAGGGTTTAACCTACAGCCTGCCAGCACGTTTCGTGATTTCGAACGCCAGCGTCAGATCTGGAATGGTAAATTTCGCGGCGAGCGTCCCGTCATGGACGCAAACAGCCAGCCGCTGGATGTCTCATCTCTGGACGACGGCGAGCGCTGTGAAGCGATTCTACGCTGGTCTGCCATGCCCGGCTCCAGCCGTCACCACTGGGGCAGCGATCTCGATATCTACGATCCCGATTTATTACCCGCAGGCAGCTCGCTCCAGTTGGAGCCGTGGGAATATGAAGAAGGCGGTTATTTTGCCGCATTGAACGCGTGGATGAGCGCGCACATGCATGAATACGGTTTTTATCGGCCTTATGCGCACGATCTCGGCGGTGTCGCAGTCGAACCCTGGCATATCAGCTATTATCCATTAGCACAGTATGCGGAAGAACAGCTTACACCCGACCTCATTCTTGCCGCCTGGCAAGATGAAGATATTGCAGGCTACCACTGGCTTTGCCAGAACTTGCCGCAGCTGTTTACCCGTTATATTCATAATGTTGATGAGGCGTAACCATGGCATGGCTGGCTGATTACTGGTGGATAATCCTGATTATCCTGATAGGCATGCTGATTAACGGCATCAAAGAATTGCGCAACGTTGACCACACGCGTTTTCTGCTCAACAAACCCAAACTTCCCCCGCATCGTGACAACAACGATAAATGGGACGATGAAGACGACGACTGGCCAAAGAAAAAACCCTGATACCGGCCATCGCCAAACCGCCTGCACGCGAGTTAAGCCCCGCGCTGCGGACGGTTTGGGTTCTCACGCGGCGGGAACAAAACTTTCTGCCCGTTCCAGAAGAAAATCATAAAACTCTTTCGCACACACCGAAAGCTGGCGCTCTCTATCCGTCACCAGATAGATACCGCGCTGTAGCGATAAATCCCGGAATGGGATAATCGCAATGTCTTTGTGCTGAAACTGGAACAGCGTCAGCCCCGTCACAATACTCACGCCATAATTTGCCGCCACCAGCCCCATCATGGTGGTCAACTGACGCACTTCCAGCACGTAGTTAAAACCTTCCGGTTCGATAAGCTGATCGGTGTACTGTCGGATACTGGTGCCTTTGCAGAACCCGACAAACGGGTATTGCGCGACATCGGCCACATCGACACTGTCGCGCTGCGCCAACGGGTGCGAGTTCTGGCAGATCAGATAAAAGCTGTCGGCAAACAGCATGCGAGAACTGAACGTTCCCGGTGACGGCTGCCCTGCCGTCAGCGCCAGATCGGCGCGCCCATCCAGCACCGCCTTCAGGCAGCGATCCCACTGCGTATCCAGCAGTTCAACCTTAATCTTGGGGTAAGCGCGGTGATATTGCGCCAGCACCTGAGGTAACCATTCCACTGCCATTGACGGCAATACCGCCAGTACAATCTTCCCTTTGTACCCCGTGGCATACGACTTGATTTCACCGACGGCATCGTCATGGGTTTGCACCAGCCGACGGGCAATATCAATGAAATGGAGGCCATCAGCATTGAGTTGCACTTTACGTGTATCACGGTCAAATAGCCGATAGCCGACTTCTTCCTCCAACCCGGCAATTAATGAACTAAATGCAGGCTGAGAGAGATTTATTTTCTGAGCCGCGCGCGTGAAATTATCGGTTTCCGTCAGCGCGATAAAGGCTCGTAATTGTTTTATCGATAAGTTCATAGTGTTTTTATATAAATAAAATGAAGTCTCCGGTAAGAAAGGAACAAATTCAATAAAAAAAATCGGTAACTGCCATTTTTATGATCCTTCCCGCATTTATTTAATTCCATTCAAACACAGCCCACTATTCATAAAAATGGACACTTTCGATAAATATCACAAATCATAAAAAACAATTACGTAAAAAGACCCAATTAAATAAACCAAATCAATCAATTAGACATTAATAAGAAAATCAAAACAGTTAATACCATTAACAAATAAAATAAACCCATCAGATTTACGAATAAAACCATTGCGATTACGAGTTAGTATAAAGAGGGTTGAGGGTGATAAAAATAGTGCAGACAAGAAATCAAATGACTCTGGCGTAAGCACTCATTTGTTTTGTTAATTATGACAAGGATTGTTATTGAGTTGTTTAATTTATTGTAAATAAAACAAATAGGCAACATACAAATATATTATTAAAGAGGATCTTTTATGCTAGCTCTCATCGGGGTGCTAACCATAGCCACCCTGCTCTTTTTCATCATGACCAAACGAATGTCGCCTCTGGTGGCGCTGATCGTGATTCCCGTTCTTGGCGCGCTCGCGGCAGGCAGCGGCACCGATACCGCGAAATACGTGGTGGACGGCATCACCAAACTGGCCCCAATGGCGGCGATGTTTGTGTTTGCCATCGCCTTTTTCGGTGTCGTCACCGATGCTGGCATGTTTGATCCTATCATCAAAGGGATCTTACGCATGGTCGGCACCAGCCCGGTAAAAATCATTATCGGCACGGGCGTATTAGCACTGATCGCGCATCTGGACGGTAACGGTGCCGTCACCTTCCTAATCACCATTCCTGCAATGCTGCCGCTGTTTAATAAGCTCGGCATGGACAAGCGCATTCTGGTCGGTATTACCGCACTCAGCGCGGGTGTTAACTTCCTGCCGTGGACCGGGCCGATGATCCGCGCCGCCGCCGCGTTAAACACCACCACGCATGACCTGTTTATTCCGCTTATCCCAGCGCAGCTTTGCGGTCTGACCTTCATGGTGCTCATGGGCTATTACTGGGGCAAAAAAGAAGAGAAGCGTCTGGGATTAGCGTCGGGTAATCCGCTGGCTGGCAGCTCACCGTCCATCGCGGCCGAAGCGCATGTGAAAGAACTGACCGATGCCGAAAAAGCGCTGCGTCGTCCGAAGATGTTCTGGGTCAACATCGCGCTGGTGCTTGCCGTTATCGGCACGATGGTGTTTACCAAAATTTCACCTACGGTCGCCTTCATGATCGCGCTGACGCTGGCGCTGATGTTCAACTACCCCAACGTTGAAATGCAGAAAGAGCGCATTAATGCCCATGCCAAAGCGGCGCTGATGATGGCCAGCATCCTGTTTGCAGCGGGTGCGTTCACCGGCATCATGAGCGGCACCGGTATGCTGAAAGCCATGTCGCTCTCGGCGGTCAGCTTTGTGCCGGAATCTTTTGCCTCCCACATTCCGTTTATCGTCGGCCTGATCTCCATGCCACTGAGTCTGGTGTTTGACCCTGATTCGTACTACTTCGGCATCATGCCAGTCATTGCCCACACTGTGGACATGCTGGGTGTACCACCGATTCAGGTCGCGCAGGCTTCCGTATTAGGACAGATGACCACTGGCTTCCCGGTTAGCCCGCTGACGCCTGCCACCTTCCTCCTGGTTAGTCTGGCGGGTGTCGATCTCGCCGACCACCAGAAGTTCTCTATCCCTGTGCTCTGGGCCGCCAGCGTCATCATGACGTTCGCCTGCGTCATCTTCGGGGTCTTTCCTCTGTAGGAAACGCACCGTTTCCCATTGATGACGCCAACAGACACATTTCATTGATAAAGGTAAGTTTATGAAGACAATTCGTATTGGTTCCGGCGCTGGCTATGCGGGCGATCGCATCGAACCGGCCGTAGAACTGGCTCAAAAAGGTGACATTCAATATCTGGTATTTGAATGTCTGGCGGAACGCACTATCGCTATCGGCCAAAAGCAGAAGCAGCAGAACCCGGAAAAGGGCTACAACGAACTGCTGTCTGACCGCATGCACGCCGTGCTGCCGCTCTGTCTGGAAAAAGGTATCAAGATCATCACCAACATGGGCTCGGCTAACCCCGTGGCAGCCGGTCAGCGCGTATTGGAAATCGCCAAAGAGATTGGCGCAGACAAGCTGAAAATCGCCGTCGTCACCGGTGATGATGTGCATTCGGTACTGATTGCACAGGATTCCAAGCTGGATGAGATAGGTCAGCCTGTTTCACGCTGCGGCAAAGACATTATTTCCGCCAATGCCTATCTGGGCGCGGATGCACTGGTAGAGGCTCTGCGTCAGGGCGCAGACGTGATTATTGCCGGACGCGTTTCCGACCCGTCGCTGTTCCTGTCCGCCATGATGTATGAATTCAACTGGGCAGCCGATGACTGGGATCATCTGGGCAAAGGTACCTGCCTCGGTCACCTGTTGGAATGTGCAGGTCAAATCACCGGCGGCTACTACGCCGATCCTGGTGTTAAAGACATCCCTCATCTTGATCGTTTGGGCTTCCCAATCGCGGAAATTAGCGAAGATGGCAGCGCCGTGATTACCAAAGTAGAAGGTTCCGGCGGCCGCGTCTGTGTGGATACCTGCAAAGAACAGCTGCTGTACGAAATCCACCGCCCGGATAGCTATATCACCCCGGACGTGATTGCCGATTTCAGCCACGTCACGTTTACCCAAGACGGTGAAAACCGCGTACGCGTGCAGGGTGCCACCGGACGCGCGAAAACCGACACGCTGAAAGTCTCCGTCGGCTATCAGGACGGGTTCATCGGCGAAGGCGAAATTTCTTACGCCGGCCCCGGTGCCGTCGCGCGCGGCCGTTTAGCGCTGGATATCGTCAAAGGGCGCTTTGCACTGTGCCAGATTGATCTTCAGGAAGTGCGCTATGACCTGATCGGTGTCGATGCCCTGCACGGTGCGCAACGGTCGCAAAGCAGCGAACCGTATGAAGTCCGCGCACGCGTCGCGGCACGCTGCACCACCAGAGCGCAGGCGGTGAAAGTGGGCAACGAAGTTGAAACGCTCTATACCAATGGCCCGGCAGGCGGCGGCGGTGTTAACAAAGCGGTGAAAGAAATACTGGCGATGGATTCTACCCTGCTGTCTCGCGCCTGCGTCACACCAGCCGTTGATTATCTGGAGATTAAATAATGAAACTGCGTGAAATTGCTCATTCCCGTACCGGCGATAAAGGAAATACCTCCAATATTTCGCTGATTGCCTACCGGGCAGAAGACTATGACGTGCTGAAAGAGACGATCACGGCCGAGAAAGTAAAGGCCTGGTTTGCCGATATCGTGACAGGTGATGTCGTTCGCTATGAGCTACCCGCGATCGGCGCTCTGAACTTCGTTATGTACGGTGCTCTGGGCGGTGGTGTTACGCGTTCACTGGCACTGGATATGCACGGCAAAGGATTAAGCTCGGCCATACTGGATATCGATATTTAATCCGATAACAGAGAGCAGGTGGCGGTGATTTATCCCCCCTGCTCCCGCGAAATAACTGACATGTGCCACAGTAATTAACAGGTATTTATTTACCTGTGGGGATTCGTGCGGCCATTTTCCAGAGTCATCATTTAAGAGTAAAGATGCAATGAATAATAAAGTCATTGATGCCAGCCATTTCCGTTCTTATTTATTTGATGGAATGACAATTATGTTCGGTGGTTTTATGGGCGTCGGAACACCGAAATTATTGGTAGATGAGATCATTAAATCCGGCGTCTCTGATTTAACCCTGATCGGCAATGATACCGGCTTTGTCGATACCGGCGTTGGGCCGTTAATTGTCAGCGGTCAGGTAAAAAAACTGATTACCTCACATATTGGTACAAACCCGGAAACCGGACGTCGCATGATCGCCGGTGAATTGGACGTAGAGCTGGTGCCGCAAGGGACGCTGGCAGAACGCATTCGCAGTGGTGGTGCAGGCTTAGGCGGCTTTCTGACGCCAACAGGCGTTGGCACCATTGTCGAAGAGAATAAACAAAAAATAACCCTTAACGACATTACCTATTTATTAGAACTGCCGATTATGGCAGATCTCGCCATATTACAGGCCAGTGTTGCCGACACCAGCGGAAACCTTATTTACCATCTCACCGCCCGTAATTTTAACCCGCTCATTGCGCTTGCCGCGAAGAAAGTCGTGGCGCAATGCGAACAGGTTATTCCGGTTGGTCAATTAGCACCAGAATGTATTGTCACCCCAGCGGCGCTGGTCGATCACCTTTATTTGGGAGAAAAATAATGGATGCGAAAGAATTAATCGCCCGCCGCGTTGCGCTGGAGCTGAAAAACGGCGACGTGGTGAATTTGGGTATTGGTTTGCCCACCAAAGTCGCGAATTACGTCCCGCACGGCATTGAAGTCACCTTCCAGTCGGAGAACGGCTTTTTAGGATTGGGGGCAATCACTGAACCGGACAGCAATCTGGTTAATGCCGGTGGTCAGGCATGCGGCATGGTGCCCGGCGCGGCCATGTTCGACAGCGCGTTTTCCTTTGCGCTGATTCGCGGCGGCCATGTCGATGTCTGCGTGCTGGGCGGCTTGCAGGTGGACGAGCACGGTAGCCTCGCCAACTGGATGGTACCGGGGAAAATGGTGCCCGGCATGGGCGGCGCGATGGATCTGGTTGTCGGCGCGAAGAAGGTCATTATCGCCCTGGAACACTGCGCCAAAAATGGCGATGCGAAGCTATTGCACCAGTGCACCTACCCGCTGACCGCCGCCAATAAAGTTAGCATGGTCGTCACAGAACTGGCGGTCTTCCAGTTTATCGACCAACAAATGGTGCTGACCGAAATCAGCCCTGACATCACCGTGGACGAACTGCGCCAAAAAACCGAGGCGAACTTCATCGTGTCCGCCGATTTAAAACCCTTCAGCATCCATTAATCGAGGCGACCATGAACGACTCCGTTGTTATTGTTAATGCCAAACGCACCGCAATCGGTAAATTCGCAGGCAGTCTGGCCAACACATCCGCTATCGAGATGGCGTCAGCCACCATTCGTGACTGTCTGTCGACGCTGCCGGACACGCTGGCGGTTGATGAAGTGATTCTCGGCAATGTGCTGCAAGCTGGTCTGGGTCAAAACCCGGCACATCAGGCGAGTCAGGCTGCCGGTCTCTCTTTTGAGACCCCCTCGCTGACCGTCAGCAAAGTCTGTGGTTCCGGCCTGAAGGCCGTCGTGCTCGGCGCACAGTCTATTCTGTCCGGCGATAATCAGGTCTGCGTAACGGGCGGGATGGAAAACATGAGCGCCGCGCCTTACCTGCTGGAAAAAGCGCGCCACGGTTACCGCATGGGAAATGGCAAGCTCGTTGACATCATGATTAACGATGGCCTGTGGTGTGCGTTTAACGATTACCACATGGGCACCACGGCGGAAAATATCGCCGAGCGCTACCAGCTTACGCGTGAAGAACAAGATCGGGTGGCGCTGGCGTCCCAGCAGAAAGCCGTCGCCGCAATTGAGGCTGGCCGCTTCAAGGCGGAAATTACTCCGCTGTCACTGCGTAACAAGAAAGAGACGCGGATCTTCGATCGGGACGAATTCCCTCGTGCGGATACCACGCTAGCGTCGCTGGCAGCGCTACGTCCGGCATTCTCCGCGAACGGCACCGTCACCGCAGGCAATGCGTCCGGCATTAACGATGCGGCCGCGACGCTGGTGTTAATGCGTGAATCCGAAGCGAAAAAACAGGGGATTACCCCGCTGGCGCGTATCCGCAGTTGGGCATCTGCTGGTGTACCGAGTGAAGTCATGGGGCTGGGGCCGATTCCGGCGACGCAGAAAGCGCTACTCAAAGCCGGGCTGACAATCGGCGATATCGACCTGATTGAAGCCAACGAAGCCTTTGCCGCGCAGTTTCTGGCCGTACAGCGCGATCTCCAGCTCGATCCAGAAAAAGTGAACGTCAACGGCGGTGCGATTGCGCTGGGTCACCCTATCGGAGCAAGCGGCGCGCGCATTCTTGTCACGTTGGTACACGCGCTGCACAGCTACAACAAAACGCTGGGGCTGGCGACGCTGTGCATCGGCGGTGGGCAAGGTATCGCGATGATCGTTGAGCGCATTTAAAACGGGTTGTTGGTCGAAACATGTGTCAGAGAATAAAGTAATCCGACCATCGACAAACCTATTTGCAGAACGAAAACGGGAGTAACGGAATAGAAGAGTAAAGCGTTTGCGCCAGGGACAAAAACGTCAGGAACGTTTTTGAACGTCGCTTGCGACGGCCCTGAAAGGGTGAATCTCAGGGATGAGATTCATATCTGCGCAAGCCGAGCGTACATGGACGTATTCACAGCGTCTTTACGATCTATCCGTTACTACCGCTCTACGGACGGTTTTTATTGTTTTAACTGGGGAACAGCAGCACGACTCCTAGGCTAAAACGTTTCCCAGTTCGCATTTGCCGAGCCAGAGGATGCGGGTTTGGGCAACAGCGATGTCGGTAATGCAGCAAGAGACGGCGCACTCTCGGTGCGATGTTCCTGTGCTGCCGATTGATTAATTTTGAACACCGCCACCGCGTTCTGTAAATATCTGGCCTGCTCTTCCAATGCCGCCGCGGCAGAAGCCGATTCCTCCACTAGCGAGGCGTTTTGCTGGGTGACGCGATCCATTTCATTGACCGCCTGCCCGACCTGCTCGATCCCCCGGCTTTGTTCATCGGACGCCGACGCGATTTCCCCCATGATATCCGTTACCCGACTCACGGCGCTGACGATTTCTTTCATCGTATCGCCCGCGTCTTTTACCTGCACAGAGCCGGTATTGGTGCGGCTAACCGAATCATCAATCAGCGTTTTGATCTCTTTAGCTGCCTGAGCGCTGCGCTGCGCCAGCGTTCGCACCTCCCCTGCCACCACGGCAAAACCTCGTCCTTGCTCACCGGCACGCGCGGCCTCTACCGCCGCATTCAGCGCCAGAATATTGGTTTGGAAAGCGATGCTATCAATCACGCTGGTAATGTGGGCAATTTTTTGCGAACTGTCGGCGATCTCATTCATCGTTTTCACGACATTATCGACGACAGTGCCGCCTTTATTCGCCGTATCTGACGCATTTTTTGCCAGCTGCGTAGCCTGACGCGCATTGTCAGAGTTTTGTTTCACCGTTGAGGTCAACTGTTCCATGCTGGCGGCTGTTTCCTGTAGCGAGGCGGCCTGTTGCTCCGTACGCGAAGACAGATCGTTGCTGCCGACCGAGATTTCACTCGCCCCAGAGTGGATGGAGTGGGAACTGTCGCGCACCAGACTCACGGTGCGGATTAATGACTGCTGCATATGGTGCAGCCCCGCCGCGAGCTGGCTCATTTCATTACGGCCGGCGGTATCAATAGGATGCGTCAGATTGCCCTCGGCGATCGCGCTGATATGCCGCATGAGCGTGCGCAGCGGGTGCAAAAGAATGCGCTGCAACCCGATCCAACTGAGGATAATCACCAGTACGACAACAACGGACAAAGCGCCCAGCAGCCACAACATCGTTTCAAACGCCGTGTGGTTTTCCTTCAAGCCGTCATCCGACAGTTGGTTTTGCGCCTCACGCCACGTAATGTAGGTGTCCTGCATCGCCACGTTAAGCGGCGTGGCACCACTACTCAATTTCATCGCCGCCCCCGCTAACCCGCCGGAAAGCGAATCAACAATATCATTCAGCAGCTTGTCGTAAGCGGTATAACTCGCCTCAAGTTTTTTGGATAACGCGTCATCCAATCCGGGCGTATTAGGCAGAGACAAATAGTGTTTATAACTACTCTCTGAGGCAGCCAATTGCGATTTAGCCTGCTGTAAGAGCGCCTGCATCGCCTCTTTATCCGCATTCCCCATCATCATGTTTTGTATAATCGAGCCAATAGCGATGCGCGTCTGATTCATCATAATCCATGCATCAGTAAAGGCGGCCACATTCTGGTTAGAGCGTTGGGAAACAAGGAATCCCTCTCTGTCGTTAATCAGTGCCCGAACGGATAGCGCACCGGTTAAGAATTGAGATATCCCCAAGACAAACAACAAGATAACAAGGATGGTAATGACTTTTATGCGTTTAAACATGGCACACCCTCTTTTTCCATAAGGATGGAATATTTATATCGGAAAAAAGAAGATAAATATTGAACACTCAACACAAATAAAAACATTGCCTATATTATTTAACATCCAAATATGGATTATTTTATTTTTAATATGGATAAAAATTCATTCCTAAATGACATACTCGAATTTGAATGCAGCGTAGGAAAAAAAAGCAATAAGAGAATCTGATGGAATGAACGCTAAATAATTCGAGTAGCGTGATAACACATTCGCACGTTGAGCGACATATGCCCGTGTTCCTGCAAAGCCAGCCCTGTAACGGACCGGCATGTAAAGGAAACCAACGAACAGGCAGATTAGAGTATGGCGGAACTAGCGGGTTATTTGAGATAGGCCAACGCCTGTTTCAGCATCCGTTCATCAATCCCGTGCCCAACAGCGGGCGCGATATCCAACGTAAACGCAGTCCCCAGTCTCTGAAAACGCTCAGCGGCAGCATGAGCGTGTCCAACCACAATCACACCGTCCGCTTCACCGTGAATCAGGTGTACCGTAACATCAGCAAAGGCTTTTTCTGGCAACACGGCAAAGCGGCCGCTGAACGCGATAATGTGCCTGGCCAGCGCAGATTCTGACTTCAACGCTTCGAGCGACATAATACTGCCCTGAGAGAAGCCCACCAGCACGGTTTGTTCCGCACTCATGCCACTTTGTTCCTGCCAGTGGCGCACCGTCTCCACAAAACGCGGCAGGTTTGCTTCAATACGAGATAAACGATTCTCTTCCGTGATCCCCTGCACAGAGAACCACTGCCGACCGTCGCCATAGCCGGTGCTGAACGGCCCGGCGATACTGATCACCATCGCCTGCGGCAAGGCGGCGGCAAAATAGCGCCCAATCTGTGCCATGCCCGCGGCGGTATCGCCCACGCCATGAAACAACAGGATTAACCGATTCGCCGCCGAAGGCTGCTGAACAACAACATAATCTTGATTCACGTTTCTCTCCTGAGAACCTGCGCCGAACGCCACCCTCTGCCAGCATTCGTCATAAAGTACGGTTAATGCTCACTATACGCCGCGTGCTAAAAGGAGAAATCGGGAATTACTGAACGAGATGTTCCATTTTTTGCAACGACAGCGGGGACATGCCGCCTTCCTCGCCCTGTCAGTGCGGTTTGACGATACGGATCGTTGAAGCCGGATCGTTCGCCAGACAGCGGGCCGGACGCACAGGCCGTTTGACCAGACCACCGCCGCAGTTCGGACAGGCGTGGTGAAACACGGTCTCCGCACAGTCGGGACAGAACGTACATTCATAGGAGCAGATATACGTTTCGGCGTCCGGCGGCAAATCACAGTCGCAGTGTTCACAGTTGGGGCGTAATTCCAGCATCGGCTTATCCTGACTCAGCAAAAAATAATAGGGTTCGCGCTGTCACTTTCCTGTGGTTGTTGCACAAAGATCGGTGAAGGGGAATAAGGTTCTTTTCTACCAGAAACCGTCCTTCGTGCAAATAAGGTTTATTCACCAGAATAACGCCTCTCAGTAGCGGAAATTGGCTTTCCAAATCCCTGTTTTTTCTGGGAGGCGGTTCCATGTTCTAAAAATACAGGGAAATATAATGACAGCAGCGCAGCTATTCTCATTAAAAAGCACCAATTCATTAAAAAATAACGTATTCAGGCGGTCAATCATCGCTGCCCATATCAGTCTCGCGTTACTGGTATTGGCAGGCTGCGGAAGTAGCGGAGGGGGCGCCGGTGAAACTGCCAGCGTCGCGCCAACGACGCCCTCGCCCACTACGCCGACGACGCCAACCACACCCACTACGCCGGAAACGCCGACGTCATCTGCCGTGAAGGTAGGCATTATTGACTCTGGTCTGGAAGCCGCGCGCCCAGAATTTAATTACAGCAACCTGCATTTTGCCTCTTTTGTCGGCGGCAGTTCGCAGCTTAACGATAATCAGGGCGTGAACGGCCACGGTACGCTGGTGGCATTAACGTTAGCGGGTTTGGCAACGGAAAGCTATGCGGGAGGCGTCGCGCCAGACAGCGAACTCTATATTGCGCAAACGTCGTTAAATAACCGCTTCGATTATCAAAACACCACGTCTGCCGTGAACTGGCTGCTCAATTCAGGCGTGAAAATCATCAATATGTCCTATGCGGCAGATGAGCGATTAACAACCGCCGAGACACTGAACGCCGCGAGAAACAATTTTAGCTATCTCTTAGTGCGTAACGAATTGAAAAGCATTGTCGATGCCGAGGCGCTAAGTATTGTCGCTACCGGGAACAATGCCACCTCCACACCGTCCCCCAATACCCAGATCCCACTGATTTTTGACGATGCCTCGCTGCAGAAAGGGATTTTGGCCGTTACCGGCTATGTTCCCGAATGGGTAGGCAATGATGGCACCACACGCCCTTCAGAACTCTATCTCTTTGATGCCTGTGGTAATGTCGCGGCCTATTGCATGAGCGCACCGGGCTACGTCGATTATCCGCTGGCTAACAGCAGCACCATAGAACGCAGTCATGGCACCTCGTTTGCGGCTCCGCGCGTCGCTGGAGGCGCCTCGCTTGTCAAGGCGACTTACCCATGGATGACGGGCTACAACCTGCAACAGACCTTGCTCACTACCGCGACCTATCACACCGATGGCTATCGACGATACGACGCGGATAATTCTTACTATGAAACCATCAGGGACAGCGAGGGGAATGTTACCGCCGTTATTTTCCGTCCGGCTTATATCACCGTCGCCGACACCGCCAACGGCAGGCCTTACAATGACACCTTTGGCTGGGGCGATCTGAACGTCGATAAAGCGGTAAAAGGCCCGGCCATGTTTTATGCCGATAACTTCACCGCTCGTTTAACGGCGGGTGACTACACGTTTGCTAACGATATCAGCGGTGATTACGGCCTGATTGTCAACGGCGCCAGCAATGCGGGAGGCGTTCTGCATTTAACCGGCAGTAACACCTATAGGGGCGACACGCTGATTACCGCCAACAGCCTGTACGTTGATGGTTCAATTACGGGCAATGCCAGCGTATCCGGCTCCGGCACGCTGGCAGGAAAAGGCCGTATTGGCGGCAATGTGAGTAACACGGGTATCGTTGCCACCACCGCAGATGGCGGGTTGACCGTCGCAGGCAATTACACGCAGGGCAGTACCGGCCTGCTGAGCGTAACGTTAGCCAATCCATTCACCGTTGAAGGCCGCGCGGCACTGGATGGCGGGTTACGCGTTGGTCTCCCCAGCAACACCTATATCGTTCAGGCACAAGAAACGCTCCTGCACAGTAATCAGGGCATTAGCGGTACGTTCAGCAATCTCGACCTCGGCCTGTTCCTGACCGGCAACCTGACCTACGGCAGTAACGATGTGATCGGCGCTTTCAGCCGTCTGAATACTGTTGATGCGGTAACCGCCAGCGGCTTACGCAGTGCTGCACAGCTGCAAACGGCGGCCAATATCGAGTCAGCATTACAGGTCGCTGACCGTTGGTCTGCCCAATCGTCAACGTCCGCACAGCAATCCGGTTTACTGGCGAAGGCCGCTGCGTTTCAACAGTTAGGCAGCGCGAGCGCCGCCGCCGTTGCGCTAGATTCATTGTCTGGTCAGGCGCACGCCTCCAGCAACGCGATTCTGTTTAACAGCCTGGATTATCAGAATCAGTTGCTGAACAACCGTCTGGATTTATTGGGAAGAGAGAAAAGCTACGGCCTGTGGATTGAGACGGGCAAGTTGCGCGGTGACCTGAAACAGTCGGGCTATCTGGGCAGCCATTACGACATCACGCTGACGGCCATCGGCACGGATACCGACTTCAACACCCCTGGATTACGCGCCGGGATTGCCTATACCAACAGTCAGATCAAAGCCGACTACGACGGTAGTGGCGGCAGCAGTGAGAATGAGCTGCACGGGGTGATGACCTACGCCCGATATAATCTCACGCCAGAATGGTATGTTCAGGGCAACCTGAGCTATCAGCACGGCCGCGATAAGCTGAAGCGTTCTATCCTGCTGGACAATGTTGAGGCGGTTTCCAGCAGCACCTCAAGCGATAGCTGGCAGGGTCTGCTCAAAACGGGCTACGATCTGGCGCTCAACGATATCTTTAGCGTGCAGCCCTATGCCGGGCTCAAATACAGCTACCTGTCCACCGGCAGCTTTACGGACACCGGCAGTGCGTTCGGCCTGACGGGAGAAGGCAACGATTATTCCCGTACCGTTGGCCTGACGGGGGTGAACCTGCGAGCGCTGTTGCAATGGAATCAGGGATGGTGGAGCAGCGTCGGCCTTAGCGGAGAATATCAACACGCGTTTACCAACCCGTCGCTCGACGTTTCTGCCCGCTGGAGCGGTCTGGGCCGCGAAGGTGAGCGCCTGGATATTCCCGGCATCCGACTGGATAAAGATTCGCAGTGGGCAGGTGTGAGGTTGGACGTGGGTAAAGCCGCCGATGCCCGTTTCTTCCTGCGTGCTGACAAACACTTTGCCGATCGCGGTAACGAAGAAGTGCTGCGCGGCGGCGTTGACGTTTCCTTCTGATAGCCATGACGCCGACGGTCTCCGTCGGCGTCAATATAAGATTTCCATCATCACGGAAAAACTCAAATTAAAATGTCGCTAACGCACAAGCAGCTCAAGGTATATATTCATATTTCTTCTGTTCTATACCAATTTAATCATGAGACCTAAATTCACACATACCGTAAAATAACGCAATCTGGGCTCTTAATTCTCAATCAGTTCAATAAGGGAAAATGGTGTGAAAAGAATAATTTTACCCTTTGTTATTTCCAGCATTTTAATCCTCTTCGTCGCAGGTTACTTTGCAATCGAGAATAATCCTTATTCAGGTACCGCAGCATCCATCGCTGGATATATCATCGGCGCCATCATCGTGTTAGCAGCTAAGGCAATCATATTCAGGCACAAAATATCACCCTATGACGTCCTAGCTATTACCGCCATCACGATATTATTTTCTCTAACCACGGCGACTTTCGACCTATTCTTCTCAAGCTCTCCGCCACTCATTAAAGCATTACTAGCCAGCACTATTTTACTGACTGCTGGTTTTATCACTCTGAAAATTTTCCATCATCCAAATAAAGGCACTTTATTAGGAAAAAAATAAGATGCCTTCAATATCAAAAGGTAAATAAGGTGGAACAACGTGACAAACCCTATCTGCAACGTGTCTATTTTCATCCAAAGAAAATACGTGATCCCCAGCATTATCCCTTTAGCATTCCGGCAATCAGCGATCTCGAAAAGATTCGCTTCCACCCCGATGTTACTTTCCTTGTAGGGGAGAATGGCTCTGGAAAATCAACTTTTTTAGAGGCGGTGGCGATCGCGATGGGGTTCAACCCGGAAGGCGGATCGCGTAACTTCAATTTCAGCACACGCGACTCCCATTCCAACCTGAGCGACTACATCCGCATCGTCAAAGGTATAACACGTCCACGCACCGGCTATTTTTTACGGGCAGAAAGTTTTTTCAACGTCGCGACAGAAATAGAAAATATTGACCCTGGTCTGATTCAACTGGCTTACGGTGGTGTTTCGCTACACCAGCAATCGCACGGCGAATCGTTCATGGCGCTGTTAAACCATCGCTTCGGTGCCAACGGGTTTTATCTGCTGGATGAACCGGAAGCGGCACTCTCTCCAACCCGACAGCTTGCAGCCTTAGCGCGCATCCATCAGCTAGTGAATACGGGATGTCAGTTCATCATTGCCACCCACTCGCCTATTATTCTGGCTTACCCCAACGCGGTGATTTATCAGTTCGATGACAATGGCATTCAGCAGGTCGCCTGGCAGGAGACCGAGCACTATCAAATCACGCGGCAGTTTTTAAATAACCCACAGGGTATGATGGATGTCTTATTCGCCGATGATGACATCGGCGAATCCCTTTAGTGTCAGGGTGATTGCTCCACCGGGCTGTTCCAGTCGGGTGTTTTGCGCCCTGCGAGATGACGAATAAAAAAGTCCCACATCAGCCGCTGACCGTATGCACTGCCGCTTACACCATGGCCTCCACCGGGCATGTAGAACAGGTCAAAATCCTTATTGGCTTTAATCAACCGATCGACAACCTGCATCGTGGTGGATGGATCAACGTTTTCATCCAACTCCCCCACCATCAGCAACAATTTACCCTGCAAACGCCAGGCATTTTCTGCATTGGAAGACGCCGTATACTCCTTGCTTATTGGCCACCCCATCCACTGCTCATTCCACCAGATTTTATCCATACGGTTATCGTGACTGCCAGAATCCGCCACCGCGACAGTATAAAATTCAGGATGAAAGAGCAGTGCTGCCATCGCACTCTGCCCACCCGCAGAAACACCGGTAATACCGACGCCACGAGCAATGTCATACCAGGGATACTGTCGTGCTACTGCCTGATGCCACAGAATCCTATCGGGGAAACCCGCATCCTTGAGGTTACGCCATGCCATATCGTGAAATGCACGCGAGCGGTTATTGGTGCCCATACCGTCAATCTTTGCCACAGCAAAGCCTAATTCGGTCAAGGGTTCGGGCCAAAAGGAAAAATCTTTCGGCACAAAAGAGCCATGCGGCCCGGCATAGATCCCCTCCACAACAGGGTATTTTTCCCCTTCATTAACATGACGTGGCGGATAAATAAGCCCCCAGATTTCGGTTTTACCGTCTCTACCCGGCGCCATGAACGGAACAGGAGGACGCCAGCCAGCAGCACGCAAACGGCTGATATCGGTGGTATTGACGCGCATAACGGCTTGATTATCGACCGTACGATAGAGCGTGGTGATCGGCGGCAGATCGTAGCGCGAGTAGGTATCGATATAGTAATCGCCGTTGGGTGAAAAATTCAGCGTGTGGTTGGCGGGTTCCGGTGTTAATGCCGTCAACTCGCTACCGTCAAAGCCGATTTTATAGCCGTGTGTGTAATAGGGATCTTCACCTTGATTGATGCCTGATGCACTGAAGTAAATGACCCGATTCTTTTCATCAACCCAGTTAACGGCGCGCACCACCCAATCACCTTGGGTAATGGCGTTTTTCACTGTTCCGGTCACCGCATCATACAGGTACAGATGCTGCCACCCACTGCGCTCTGAAGCCCAAACGATCTCTGTACCGTTAGTCAGATCGTGCCGGTAATATTTACCGCTACCGGTCAACACCCCTGTCAGCGGCATATAATCGATAAACGTGTCCGACGTTTCGTTAATCAGCGTGCGTGCCTTACCCGTTTCACTATCCACTTCAATAACCCGATATACCTGATGGCCACGCTGATTATATTCAAATGTGAAAACACGTCCCCCTTTCTGCCAAACGGGGTAAGAGAGCGAATAGGGATTGGGAAACAGCGCCGGGTCGATAGCCGTAATACGTCGTGAAGCCACTTCAATCACGACGGGCTGAGGTCTATCCAATACATCGCCCGGTTTGGGGTAGGCAATCTGACGATGTTTCGGCTGTAACTGGTCTGTGGGGGAAGATTCAATATAGTGAACATAACGTTTCTCACCCCGCTGAGTACGAAACAGGACTACTCTCGCGCTATCTGGAGACCAGCTCAATCGTTCGATCTCGTACTCATTCTCTGCTGTTCCGTCCTGCGTGATGGTGATCCGTTCACCATCCTGCTTACCGATCAGCACCAGATTGTGATTATCAACGATCGCCTCCCATTTCCCATCGGGCGATATCCGGCTCTGATACGCGGGAACCTCTTGCTTTTGTTCTGCTGATTGAGAGAGATCGGACACAACACGACATTGGTAGAGATGAATATCACAGCCAAGCAGTCGTGCCCCTTGAGGGATAAATAACAGTTTTGCCTGTTCGTTATAATCCACCTGTTCAAACGGCAGTGTCGTCGCCGTCACTGGCTTAGTGAGTAATGGGTTGAGCGCCTGTGCCAGACGCTCGTGATCAAAAGCAGGCCGCTGAGTCTGGCTGGCAATCTCCACCCGCATAAATTCATAACCACTGGGTCTATCTGCTGTAGCAACAACCGAGCGACGATAAACAAATGACTGACCATCCGACTGCCACATCATCCGCCCCGGATAATGGTCAACCAGCGTCCGGTAATACTGTCCCAGCTCCCGCACACGGCGATAATCCTCGCGGTTCAGATCGGGCGACTCATTCGCCACGCCAGGCAAGGCCACGCTCGCTAAAAGCACTATCAGTACGTTGATACCGTGGCGCGTCATCGCCAGTCTGGTTTTCCCTATCATGATGGTTATCACTTCCGGTTAGCGGTGTCAGATGTAAATGATGAGTATGGAAAGCAGCCAGCGTTTCACGATGTGCCACGCTGATGATAGCGCTGTCAGGTAAAGCGTTTACCAGCGCTTGATAAACCCGCTGTTCCGTCTCCGGGTCAAGCGCGCTCGTGGCTTCATCCAGAAAAATAAAATCGGGTCGATGCAGTAACGTGCGGGCTATCGCCACTCGCTGCTGTTCACCGCCAGATAGCCGATGCTGCCAGCGATCTTCATCATTCAGCTGTTCGGCCATGTTCGGTAATGCGCTGTCTATCAGCGCCTGCCGACACGCCTCATCGCTAAAATCACGCGCCTGACCGGGGTAACACAACGCGGCTTTCAGCGTGCCTGTTGGAAGGTAGCTTTTTTGCGGTAAAAACAGCGTGCGACAGCGGCGAGGCCTGGCAATCGCCCCGCTACCGTGCTGCCACAGACCGGCACAGGCGCGCAGTAGCGTGCTCTTCCCTACACCGGACGCCCCGTTAATCATCCAGCGCTCGCCCGGCGACACCTGCCAGTTATCTAACGCCGTCAGTGCCCGCCCCGCTGGCGTAAACAACCGCAGGTTCTGACAGGAAAAATCAGAGCCATCATGATCCGTAATCCGAATAGGCGATGGCGACTGCTCGCTTTTATTCAGCGCTTCCTCCATATCCTGCAAACGCTTCGTCAGCGCCAGCCAGCGCGTGAAGGACTGATACGCCTGCATAAAGTAACTCAGCGTCGCACCGAGAGAGCCGTAGGCCATCTGAATCCGTGTCATATCGCCAAAGGTAATCTCGCCGCTTAATAACAGCGGTAAAGCCAGCAGCGTCGGTAAGGGCGAAAGGAAATGGCTAAACAGGCTCTGGCCAAACGACACTTTGAAACCGCGCAGCAGCACAGACAGCGCGTTATCACGCACGCGGGCAAAGCGCTGAGCAAGGCGCTCTCCTTCTCGCGCCCCGCCTTGATAGAAGGCAATCTGTTCAGCATTTTCACGTAGCTGAACGCCCAGAAAGCGGAAGTCTCCCTCCGCGTTCTGCTGATTCATATTCAATCGGATCAGAGCCTTACCGAGCCAGTGCGACAGCGCGACCTGAAGCACGTACTCGATGTAAAGGGCATAGACCATGTAGCCGGGAATCGCCCAGTCGCTGCCCATAAATGAAAAACGCAGCACGCCGGACACCGACCACAGCAGCGCCGTGTACGTGACGGTGCTGATGATGACCGAGATAATGCTGAGAAAAAAATTCAGCGAGGCCGACACCAGCTCGTTAACGTCATCGGCGATGCGCTGATCGATATTCGACAGCGCACCATCCCTTTCTATTTGGTAATAAGCCGATGTTCCCGTCCACCGCCGAATATAGTGGAGCGTCATCCAGGTACGCCAGCGCAGCGCCAGATAGCCTTGACTCAGTACGTTTACCCACCTCAGCATCATGGCTCCCAAACCGAGCACAAAACTGAAGATAAATAGCGGTTTTATTTGCTCCCAATCCAGCCCAATCAGCGCATCGGTAAATTTCCCCGCTATCCGGTTCGCCTCCACGCTGATATAGGCTGTCCCCAGATTAATGCTAATAATCACCGCCAGAATAAACAGCGCCAGATATTTCTCTGACGTCTGCCAATAGGGCATCAGAATCTGGCTGATGCCCGGTCTTGCCGTACTTGTCTCTCTTGCGTTCATGCGCCGTATCTACCTGCTGATTCGTATGAATACCCGTTTTCGTCTTCGCCAAACGGATTATCAGAACGAATACGTCCCGGTGAGACGCCATACTCGACCATCTTTTACCCCCACCCACGAACGTGTGGATGATGGATAATAGATATCACGATCGAAAACGTTATTGACGCCCAGCGTCAGCGACCATACAGGCTGGCGATAGAAGACGGACGCATCTGTAGAGTATTGGCTACCGATATCAAAGGATTGCGTACCACGACCACTGCTGGCTCGTGATGTGCCGCTCACCCCTACAGAGGCACCTGCGCCCTGTAGACTCCCTGACTGAATTTCATAGGATGTCCAGACATTGCTGGCATGACGTGGCGATCCCTGTGACTGAACCAAAGAAGGATCTTTGTTTTCCGAGTAGGTATAGCTGGCCGTGATATCCCATCCTGGCAACACAGTGCCATTCAGATCCACATCAAAACCTTGTGTTTCACGCCCTTCCGTACCGACCGCAATCCCATTCTGGAACACCACCAGATTTTGCTGTTTCAGACTGAAGAAAGCCGTCGTTAATGTCAGGTCGTCATCCAGCAAGTTGAACTTCAACCCTGCCTCCTTGGATTTCCCCGTTGTCGGCGGCAGAGTTTCTCCGGTACGACTCACCTGAGCATTACCGCTGAAGCTGTTCAGCAAATTGGCATAAATCGTAATATCAGGCGTAATATCAAAGCTCAGCCCGTAATTTGGAATCCATTTACTCGTGGAATAATTAGAAGGACGCGTTCCCACCAGATAAGAGTTATTCCAACTGGAGCGCTTCAGAGCAAGTTGAGCGTGCCATCTTTCCCATAGATCAATTTGATCCTGCAACAGGAAACCACTCTGGATCAGCTTCGAGCTATAAGTACGGCTGGTGGGTTCACCAATACCGGGATAGACCAGCGAATCAGGATTGTAGACATTGCCGTTAGTCAGCAACGTAAAGTCGCCATCGTAGCTAGTGAAGCGCCCGTATTGGTAATCATGCCCAACCAATAATGTTTGGGTAATCGGCCCTAACTCCACTTTGCCACGGAAATCGTTTTGCAGGCTCCAGTTCTGGTTGGTGGATTTATAGGCCAATGGATGACTGAATTTGCTGCCATCATTATTGATTTGCAGCGTTTCATTCATCTTGGCCTGCATAGAGGCGCTTTGGAAACCCGCTTTACTGTTGAACGTCCAGCCATGCAGCAGATCCTGCTCAAACTCGTAATAGGCATTGGTCGTTTTCAGCTTGTTGTGATCGTCCTTATCGCCCAGCCGATAAACAGGGAGTTTCTGTACAGCCCCGTTATTGTAGAACGTTCCTGCCGGGCCGGAATCACGGAGCTGATTGATTTCCGCGCCCACAGTCAGCCGTGTCGCGTCCCCTTTCCATGAGAAAGCCGGGGCCAAATAATCGTTGTGGTTGCCGTTGAAGTCAGGATAAGACTGACTGGACTTCATGGTAGATGCATTTAAACGGTAGCTGAAAGCCTTGTCATCCGTGAGCGCACCGCCGAGATCAATGGCAGTTTTGAATTCACCATAACGCGCGGCCTCAACCTTAACGCGCCGGATCGTCTCCGCCACAGGCTTTTTGCGCACGATGTTAATCGTCCCTGCGGCAGAGCTGCTTCCCGCCAATACCGATTGCGGCCCTTTCAGTACCTCAACACGTTCGATACCATCGATAGCCGTTCCCTGACCAATACCAGCGTTGCTGGATCCGGCAAGACCGTCCGTCGCGCCCGATGTCACGTTAAAACCGCGAATCCAATAGGTGGGAGTACCCCGGTTAGACTGCACCGTCACTACACTACCGGAGTTTTTTAACGCATCTTCCAGCGACGTTGCCTGACGGGCGGTAATCAACTTATTACTGATCACCTGCACCGACTGTGCCGTTTGCTGCAATGATGTACTGGTGCGTAATGCCGAAGATGACGTGCCGGGGTTCAATACGGTTTCATCTTCACTGCCTGCGCTGACCGTAATCGCTGGCAGCGTTTTGTCACTTGCCTGCGCCACTTCCGCATCATTGGCGCGGGAAGATACAATCGTCAGCGTGCCATTATCCGTCGTCGTCAATAATAAGGGCGTGCCTTGCAGTAAGCGTAAAATAGCCTGACGCGTTGAATAGTTGCCATTCAGCGCGGCACTCTGATAATTCGCCACCAGCGCAGGATTAAAAGAGAGCGTCTGTTTGCTTTGATTAGCGATAGCCAATAAGCCTTTTTGCAGGTCGCCAGCCGGAATAGAAAAGGCAATCGTGTCATTTTCACCCGCCGCGTAGACGCTCACAGGAGCGGCCGTCGCACCGATGAATAGCGCAGAATTAAGCGCTAGCATGTTAGTAAAAAATAAGCGTTTCTTAAAACTCAACCCCAGAGCGGGAGAGGCAGTATTACGTTTTTTCATTTTTCCCTCGTCAATTGCTTCAACAAATCAGTTTTTATTGGTCTTCGTATGAGTTGTGCAATGACGATGAAAAAGTGACAGCGGGAAGTCGATTTTTACGACAATTATTTTTTCACGATAACGAACCTATTGATTCGGAAAATACTTTTTCTTTGTGTTTTTAATACGGGCAATACGTCTTTCTTCTACACCTTCTTTTTATTTCATTTTGCAGAAGTCTCTGGAAATAGCGATTTCTCCCTTTCAGGCAGTAACAGAACATTTCTAACTAACTATAGAAAAAAAACGTGTTTTGACTCCTGCAAATTTTGACTTAAAAACAGCACAGGACGCATCGTTCCTTTTTTCTGCGGCCCTGGGGTATCCCGGCTCAAGCATTGTTGTGATTTACGCTATTTAAGGATGCCCATGTACACAGAGGCTGCTAAAAAACCCGATTTGCTGTCGTTGATATTTCGCAGCGATTATCGCTGGCTAACGGAAAAATTACGCCGCCGCATTGCCTATGGCTGTGAAGCGGAAGATGTCGCTTCCGAGGCCTTTCTACGTTTAGCCTCGCTGCCAAATCTCGCCAACGTACAAGAACCGCGCGCGATGTTAACGACGCTCGCCAAGCGCGTGCTGTATGAAAACTGGCGTCGGCGCGATCTGGAAAAAGCCTACCTCACCGCGCTGGCGAGCAAACCGGAGTTTCACCATCCGTCACCGGAAGAGCAACAACTGTTGATGGAGGCGCTGCTTACCATCGATCAGGCGCTGGATGGTCTCTCCATCAAAGCACGACAGGCCTTTCTGTTCAGCCAGCTTGATGGCATGACCTATGCGGACATTGCCGTACAGCTCGATGTGTCCGTCAGTATGGTCAGAAAATATATCGCCAAAGCGTTGACCAATTGCTATTTGGCCACGCAGGACAGCAGTGATTTATAGGTGAACCGCATGGCACGACGACACATGGATGACCCGATTGCCGAACAGGCGATTGAATGGATGGTGCTGCTGCGTTCCGGTGAAGCGACACAGACCGATTATGACGAGTATCTCCGCTGGCGATATGAGAACCCGCTGCATGAGCGCGCCTGCCAGCGCATCGAGCAAATGCTGGGGAAATTTCAGCCGCTGCTTGCTGCACTCCCCCATGAGCCGATTCGACAGGCACTATTGGCACCATCAGGCCGGCGCAAAGCCCTGCAATACGGGTTGGGGATGGTCGCTATTGCCTCGCTAAGCAGCCTGTTACTTAATCAGCACTATCCTCTGTCACCGCTGTTGTCCGATGTGAAAACCGCTACAGCGCAGCGCCAGCAAGTTCCGCTCAGCGATGGCAGTTCGCTCATGTTGAACGCACGTACCGCCGTCGACATCAATGTTGAACCAGAGAATAGCATCCGTCAGGTCGGTGTTCTCAACGGCGGTGTCTTCGCGAAAATTAAACCGGATGCACAACGCCCTTTTATTATTGATACCCAGATGGGCAATATCGTCGCCCTTCAGGCCAATGTAAACGTGCGCTATGAAAGCGGTGGCGTACACGTCGGGGTGCTGGACAATATTGCCAAAGTGACGAATCACGCAGGGCAAAGCCTGCGCCTTCATGCCGGTCAGGGCGTGTGGTTCGATCGTTCAACGCTCTATCAGGTTGCCGTGACGCCGGAAACAGAAATCGCCTGGATGCAGGGCCGTCTGGAAGTGCGCGATCGCTCTCTGGCTTCAGTCATCAGCGCACTGCGTGATTACACCCCTGGGATCATCCGCTTGGATCCCGCTATCGCCGATCTGCGCGTCAGCGGCAATTTCCCGCTAGATAACCTGAATTACACGCTGGATTCGCTGGCGCAAACCATGCCTATCGCCATCGTGCATACCACCGATTACTGGATACATATTCGCGCAGCCAAACCGGCATAAACGGTAAGCCATCAAAAAATTTCACGCGCGTGGTGACACTTTTTCCGCCTCGTTGCACATCATTAATAGAAGTCATCACCACCCCGATGTTCGGGGCTGAATGAAGCATTCGATACCCCAAGCAAGAGCAGCAGAGGAAAACGTGCAACAGGCATCCGTGCAACACTTTTCGTTAAACGCGCGCGTTGATGCGGCACCCGCCGCACGGCATGACGTCTCCCCCGCCCAGCCGTCGCGCAACATGATGGCGACAACACCTGTTCGGGGAGAAATGGGGAAGATAGCGCTCAGCTTTCTGACCGTCGCACTCATCCATGCGGGCGTCGCCGCCCTGCTCATCACTCGTACAACCGAATACACACCGATCAATTTGCTTAATCCGGCCGCCAGCGTGAGCATTCAGGCCACGATGGTGGAAGCGCCAGAACCGGAGCCTATTCCCGAACCGTCGCCGGAGCCACCTGTGCTGACGTCAGAACAGGGAGAGCGCGAGATTGCGTCGGTTCCCGAAAAAGCGATCGTTGAGGAACAGCAAACGCCGCCACCGCCGGTCAAAAAGGAAGTCCACCAGCCGCCTGTGAAGCCCGTGGTAAAACCACAGCCTGTCCGCCCAAAAACGACCGCCGAACGGCAGCCTGCGGCACGTCCAGCGCCGGAGCCTTCTCCCGCGGCACCGGAAGCGACGCCAGGCCAGTTGACGCTCGCCAGCAAGGGCAACCTGATGCAGAACCTTCCGGGGGCGCAGCCTAAACAGGTCGCCTCCGTCGGCTGCGTCGTCCCGCAACCTGACTACCCCCGCCGCGCCAAGCGTCTCCAGCAGGAAGGCAATGTGCTGGTTCGTCTGGTGATTAGCCCAGAGGGGCGATTGCTCCGGCACGACATCGCCCGCAGCAGCGGATATGACACCCTGGATCAGGCCGCAGTTGAGGCCGTGGCTCAGGCACGTTGTACGCCTTACCGCGAAAATGGACAGGCCATTACCGTCATGACGATTCAGCCCGTTAATTTCCAGCTGACTCGCTAAGAAAACACCAGCGCTGCAATGGCACTGCCGCCATTTTGCAGACGCGCCCGAATCAGGTTATTGCATAAGAGGTCACACATGAACACGTTAGATATCCACCATTTCTGGCAGCAGGGCGACGTGGTCACCCACTCGGTAGCCATTATTCTGCTGATCATGTCGCTGCTGTCATGGACAGTCATGCTGCTTAAAGCGCGCCAGCTACTCGCACTGAACAAGAGCGTGCAATACAGCCGCCATACCTTTTGGCAGGCGACTAGCCTGCAAGAGAGCGTCGAAAAATTCGGTAAGCAGCGTTTCAACCCGTTCCGCGATCTGGTGATCGAAGGACATGCGCTGCTGAAACACCCACATAAATTCTCTTCCACACTAGGCGGGCATGTCGATCTCAGCGACTGGCTGGTACGCGGCCTGAGCAACACGCTGGACACCAACTCAGGGAAACTGCAATCCGGCCTCGGAACGCTGGCCTCCATCGGTAGTACCGCGCCGTTTATCGGCCTGCTGGGCACCGTCTGGGGCATTTTTCACGCGTTGCAAACCATCAGCACTATCGGCCAGCCCGATCTGGCACAGGTAGCGGGTCCCGTCGGCGAAGCGTTAATTATGACGGCGTTTGGTCTGTTCGTGGCGATTCCCGCCGTCTTAGGATTCAACGCCATCAATCGCCGCAACCGCATCGTGCTGCATGCCATGAATCGCTTTGCGCACGATCTCCACGCTTACCTGCTGACGGGCGCACGCGTGGACACCAGCGTTACCGACCTGAATAGCACTGCGCGGTATGAACCCGTTCATCCCGTTGAACGCTCCGCCTGAAGAGGAACACCGCCATGAGTATGTCGTCACCGTTTGAAAGCCAGGAAGATGCGCTGCTTAACGACATCAACATGACACCGTTTATCGATGTCATGCTGGTGCTGCTGATCGTGTTTATGATTACCCTGCCAGTCATCAACCACGCCGTGAAAGTGGAACTGCCACGGGCCAGCGTGGAGAAAATCAAAAAGGATCCACAAGCGGTAGATATCGCGATTACCGCGACGGGACAGATTAACTGGAATAAAGAAGCAGTCGACGATGCGCAACTGATCGCCAAGCTGGAAGCCGCATCAGCCGAAGGCGCTCACCCCAATATACGGCTGTTTGCCGATCAGGCCGTCGAGTATGGCCGGGTGGCGTATGTCATGACCAGCGCCCAGCAGCGCGGCCTGAACAAAATCGATTTCGTCCTGCAACCGGTCAAGACCCCCTGATCACGTCTTCCGCACTGATGCAGAGCGTTTCTCTGGCATCAGTGCGCCAAAACTTCTCACTTCACTCCCCAGCGTAAAAAAGTTTCGCAACGCGGTGACGCTTTTCTGCCTTCGTTGCACATCATGAGTAGAACACTGCAACGCATGGATACCAATAATGCCTTCTCTTGATGAATCCCCCGTTCTTGCTACGCCACACACCGACACGCTTCAGTCGCTGGCCGGTGACGTGCTGGATTTCGCGGCTGCTAAAGGCGCCAGCCAGGCAGTCGTGAGTGTCTCGCAGGGAAACCGCCGAACGATCCGCGTCAGGAACGGCGATATTGATACGCTGACGCAAAACCAAAGTCGCTTTCTGTCCGTCACGGTCTACTTCGGCCAACGGGCGGGAAGTGTGTCCTCCACCTTATTTAGCCGTGAAGCCTTGCGGGATGCGGTTGATGCCGCCAGCACGCTGGCTAAATACGCCGATGAAGATCCCTGTAGCGGCCTGCCGGAACCCCAGCATTTCGCCCGAGATATTTACGATCTCGCGCTGCACAGCACCGACACGCTGACGGTTGAGCAAGCGCTGTCACTGGCATTGCGTGCCGAGCAGGCCGCCAATAGCACGCACGAACACGGTTACAGCGAAAGTACGGAAATCACCTCGCAGCAGGGTGACTTTATTCTGGCGAACTCCGCCGGCTTTTCCGCAGGCTACCCGACGTCGCTGCACACGCTGTGGAGCCATGCGATTGCCCGCAACGAGACGCATCGCCAGCAAGGCTTTTGGCACACCGTCGGCCGGGCACCTTCGCTGCTGGCCGAACCAGAGGCTATTGGTCATACCGCAGCCCGGCGCGCAGTGGCGCAGCTAGGGGCAAGAAAACTGTCAACCCGCCGCTGTCCGGTACTGTTTGAAGCCCCTGCGGCGCACAGCTTAATTCATCATCTGGTCGGTGCGCTGAGCGGCGCATCGCTCTACCGTTCCACATCATTTCTGGGTCAATGCCTTGGCGACACTATCACCGCCCCGCATCTGAGCCTGCATGAAAACCCGTTAATTCCCGGCGCACTGGCCAGTGCCTGCTTTGATACCGAAGGCGTCGCCGCCGTTCCGCGTCACGTCATCCGCGACGGTATCGCGCAAGGCTATTTTCTCTCCAGCTATAGCGCCCGGCGGCTGGGGTTAACGACGACCGGACACGCCGGAGGAGCCTATAACCTCACCGTTAGCAGCAACCAGAGCCACCCCGCCGATGATTTACCGACGCTACTGCGCCGTATGCACACAGGGCTGCTGGTGACCACGCTGCTGGGGCACGGGCTTAACCCGATGACGGGCGATTATTCACAGGGGGTTGCAGGCTTTTGGGTCGAAAACGGCGACATTCAGTATCCGGTCGAAGAAATCACTATTGCAGGCAACCTGAAAACGCTGCTTCTGCAATGCGTCGCGCTTGGCGCGGATATTCACACGCAGGGCAATCTCTCCTGCGGTTCTCTATTGATTGAAGAGATGCAGATCGCCGGGCAGTAATCCCACATCGCGTCACAGAAACAGGATCACCATCATGGCCATACACGCCACCACGACATCCGTCTCACCTGCGCTGTCGGCATTTTCGCTGGAAACGACAGAGATAACGCACGCGCTGAACCACATCATGCAGCGCCAGGTGGACTATGCCGACCTCTATTTTCAACGCCGCCAGCAGGAAGGCTGGCAGGTAGAAAACGGTATTGTGCGCCCCACGGGATTTAGCCGCGATCAGGGCGTTGGCGTTCGCGCCGTCAGCGGAGAGAAAACCGCCTTCTCCTACACCAACGATCTTCGTCCGCAGGCCATTCTCCAGGCCGCCAGCACCGTAAGAGAAATCAGCCGTCAGGGGCAAACCGCCAGCGTGGCCTTACCGGCATCATTGCCGCACGGTGCCGCCACGCTCTACCCGTCAGACAATCCCTTGATCGCTATCACGGAAGAGCATAAACGCCAGTTACTGTTTTCGATCGATCGTCAGGCACGTGCTCGCGATCCCCGAGTGACGCAGGTAACGGCCTACCTGAACGCCTCACATGAAACCATTCTTATCGCCCGGCATGACGGCCGACTCGCCGCCGACGTTCGTCCGCTGGTGAATTTGGTCATCAATGTGGTGGTCGAGCAACAGGGTCGCCGCGAGAATGGCTCCAGCGGTGGCGGACGGCGGCTCGATTATGGATTTTTTACCGAAGAAACGGTCAGCCACTGGGTTAATCAAGCCGTCGCTCAGGCGCTAAATAATCTGGACGCCAGCCCAGTGCCAGCAGGCACCTACAGCGTGATCCTCGGTGCAGGATCACCCGGAATTCTGCTGCATGAAGCCATAGGACACGGCCTGGAAGGCGATTTTAACCGCAAAGGCAGCTCCGCTTTTTCCAGCTTGTTAGGAGAACGCGTCGCCGCGCCGGGTATTACCGTCGTGGATGACGGAACACTCGCGAACCGACGGGGCTCGCTGCATGTGGATGATGAAGGCACGCCGTCGCAGTGCACGACGCTCATTGAAGACGGCATCCTGCGCGGTTATTTACAGGACAGCCTCAATGCCAGACTGATGAATACCGCGCTAACTGGCAACGCACGTCGGGCATCCTATTCCACATTACCGCTGCCGCGTATGACCAACACCTACATGTTGGCTGGACAGTACCCCGCCGAAGAAGTGATTGCCTCCGTTAAAAACGGTCTCTATGCCGTCGGCTTCGGCGGCGGGCAGGTTGATATCAGCAGCGGGAAGTATGTCTTTTCCACCACGGAAGCCTACCTGATCGAGAATGGCCGCGTCACTCGGCCGGTTAAAGGCGCCACGTTGATTGGTCACGGACCGGAAGCGCTACTACACGTCGCGATGGTGGGCAACGATCTGGCTCTGGATGACGGCAATATCGCGTGCACCAAAGAAGGACAGTCATTGCCCGTCAGCGTCGGCCAGCCAACGCTTCGCATCGACAACATGACCGTAGGCGGCTCGCAGTAAGCCGTATTGTCACGGTTCATTGCTCCCTACCCCATTTACTCACGATTTTCTCTGAACGGAGACACCATGTCAGACACCATTATCACCGCCAGCGACACCTCGCTGGATGCGTTGCTCGCGACTAGCGACAAGCCCATTCTGCTCGACCTGTGGGCGCCCTGGTGCCAGCCGTGTAAAACGCTGGCTCCTCTGCTGAGCACGATTGCCGACAACACGCCTGATAACCTGACCGTCGCCAAGTTGGATGTAGAGCAATATCCGGCGTTCATGCAGCGTTTTGGCGTGCGCGGCATTCCTACGCTGCTGCTGTTTAAAAACGGACAGGAAATCTCCCGGCAGATCGGCGTAAAAACGCTGGCGCAGCTACGCGGCTGGCTGGAATCGCACCAGATTGCGATACAGAACACCGTCCAGCCGCTGGCAGACAGCCGTGTAACGTGGGGCTCGTTCTATGGTGATGCTTCTCTGCATGCTTTTCTCCACCAGCGACTGCGCCAGCATGCGGCAGACGGCGATATTGAAAACGCGTTCGCGCCCTACTGGCAGGACAACAAAGGCTCGGTTTCTGCCGTACTGGCGCACAATGCAGACATTCGCATCTTCGAGCGGGTTACTGGCCTGCCTGCCGCACTCGGTCTGCTGCTGGAAAAACTGCCGAGCACCACGCCAGCGCAAGTCGACGCACTCTTCACCGCGCTCACGCCGGGAAAAGCCGTAGACGGCGTCGCGCTGCAATGGCTGCACCACTGGTTAAGTCACGAAGAAAATCCGTGGTCTGACTGGCTGGCAGATAAAACCGTCGACAGCCTGCGCCAGCAGTGGACTCATGCGATTTCGCGGCTATTAGCGAGTGAAGTGGTAACGGAAAGCGAATGGACGGCCCTGCATCAGCAGGCGATAAGCTGGGAAGAGAAAGCCTCCGGTGAACTCGGTCTGGAAAAAAATATTGCGACAATACTCGCCAGCCTATCGCCGCCGCCTGCTGCGTCCGATGCCGATAGCTGGCGGAGCATCAGTATCACGCTCGGCTTCGCGCTGTCACAGATCCTGCAGATTAAAGACGGCTGGAGCAGAGAAGAACGCGCAACGCCGGATAATCGCTTCCGTTGGTTTCAGGCACAGGAAGACGCCACGCCGAGCAAAAAGCTAACGCCTGAGCAAATTACCGCGCTACGTGAACAATGGCTTCAGGAGAACCCGGTTTTTTCTGCGAAAGAGGACGCTTTTTATCAGCGCTATCCACAGCTGTTAGAAGCGCAGAAAATCCCCTTACAGGAAACGCTGTGGGCATTACTGCACCGTGCGCCCGCCTTCAAATCACAGCTGGACTGATGCCATAGTCTGAATTTCCGTAATACGGCGTCTCAGGGATGAGGCGCATCCCCCGCCAAACGAGTAGAAATCACCCACTCTCTCCAGCGCTCAACGCGTTGTGCGTCAAGATCGAACAACGCATTGGCTGCTTCTTCGCGCCAGCGTTTCAGGAGCGCTTTCTTGCCAGTCAGCCCCAATGTAGCCGCTATCTGTTCGCCTTCTCCCGGCTTTTCCACCAGCAAGCGTAGCGCAGGCAGCGGCAACGAGGTGTGGATGAGCAGACGACAGATCGCCGCGAAGCTGGCCTCCATCGGGCGATGTGCAAACGCAAACCCCGCCAGTTCACGCCAGTCGTCTTCATTCAACGCCATGCTTTCTGTCTGCGGCAGCGCAAGATTCAGCGGAATCAAACGCTGTAACCAGCGCCAGTCGCGCGCCAATTGCTGGTTGCCCTGCTGTGCCAGTTGATGCCCCGCGTCGCTCAGCGGCAGTATCGCCATCGCGCTGTAGCAGCCACTACTCGCCTCAAGATGGCTGCCAATGCGCACCAGTTGAAACCCACACGACTGCCAGAACGCCCACAGGTCTGGCTGATAGCCAAAACTAACCGACAGGTAATCCAGCGCCTGTCGTTGCGCTTCGCGCGCCTGCTCTGCGATTAACGCTCGCCCGATTCCCTGTCGGCGGTATGCCGATGCCACCGCAATCCGGCTTACGCGGCGCGCGCGCAGCGTCGGTGCATGCCACAGCCCGGCATGTGCCGCCAGCGACTGCGCCACCAGATTGCCACGCGGGCGTCGCCGCCCAGCCCACACCTCATGAGCCAGTGAGTCTGACAACCCGCCTTCTTCCACCAGCCACAGTACGCCACATAGGTTGCCAGCCACCTGTACGCTAGCAACCTGCATGCCCGGTGCATCCATCAGGCGGCGCAAATCCAGCGGCGAAGTACGGTAATGCGCGCTGCACAATAGCGCGTAACACCACGCCAGTCGCTCAGGGTGCGTTAGCCAGTGGTCAGTGCGCTCGATGCGGCTTTCCAGCGTCGAAGGGGAAATAGGTAGGGCGATCTGCGGTGTGGAATAAAACGTTTCAGGCTCATTGAATAGCAATGCTTGATCCAACACCCGCTCCAGCGGATCGTTAGGGGCCCAGCGTAGAGGGTCATCGAGCGTAAACGCTTTCCACTGCGGCAGCGTCGCACAAAACTTCAGTAGAAATCCCCGTCCGGTGCCTTCATATCCCTGTACCGTCGTGGTCATCAGAATACGAGGGAAATAAGGTAACAGCGCGGAGAGCACGGAAGACGGAATCGCCGCCGCTTCATCAATTAACAACCAGTCGATATCGGGCGTGCCATGAAGGCGGCAGTGTGCCAACAGCGCATCCGGTGCCCAGAATTGCGCATCGGCACGCGCGTGCTGTTGCAGAATCTCCGCCGCCGCACGAGACGGTGCGGTGATCCAGCAGGCTCCATGACTCCGCTGTGTCAGCATACCCGCCAGCGCCGATTTTCCCCGCCCGCGCGGTGCAGTAATGACAAATACGCCAGATTCTGCGGCGCTCAGCTCATCCAGAATATGCTGCTGTCGCATGGTCGGTTCACCGTTCGCAGGCTGCCAATCAACGCGTACAGCCAGTGGCCGAATGACACTATCCTGACCCTGTTGCCAAAGCACCACGTCCTCATCGGCTAACAGCTGACGCTGGAAATGATGGATAAAATGCGGGGTGGCAATCGGCTGTTCTTGTTCACTCCAGCGCAGGCTGTCTTCATCCGGCAAGGTCGGCCATGACTGCCACGACGGCACCAGAATAATCAGCCAGCTACCGGCCTGTAGCGTGCCTGACAGCATCGCCAGCGCCTCGACGTCCACGCCTTTGCGTGCATCAAACACCGCATGGAGAAACTCCCGTCCCAGCAGCATCCGTACTCGGCTGGCTGGCAGCGAGGTAACGGAAGCTGGCGTGGATTCGCCGATCCACAGCCAGTCGCCGGACAATTGGCGGCTAAGCGCCAACGCCTGCGCTTCACACCAGTTGAGTTCACCGCTCAGCACCAGCAGGCGTCGGACGCCATAGCGCTGCTGCTGGAGTTGGCTGTGGAGAAAATCACGCAGCATCATCACAGGTGCCGAATGAATCAGGTCTTGCCGATCAGCAGGGAAAGCAGCCCAGCGGCGATCAGTGGCCCGACGGGGACACCGCGAAACAGCGCCACGCCCATAACCGTGCCCACCAAAAGCCCTGCCACAACGGAAGGTTGATTGCTCATCAGCGACACGCCGCGTCCGCCGAGCCAGGACACGACAACGCCAATGAGGATCGCCAGCAGAGATTTCCAATGCAGGAAGGAATGCATGACTTCGCTGGCGGTAATTTTGCCGCTGGCAATCGGTGCCATTACGCCAATCGTCAGAACGACGATACCGATGCTCAGGCCGTATTTTTCTACCCACGGGAAATAGCTGTTCAACGGCGTGATGCGTATCGCCAGCAGAACCAGAATCGCCAGCGTGACAGTCATGTTATGGCTGATGATACCCAGCCCCGCCAGGACAAGCAGAATTAACAATGTTGGATCGAAGTAAGCCATGGATGCGAGTCTGTCGAAAAGTAGTCAGGTTGCGCGTTAAGCAAACCGCAATCATAGCATTAATCAGAGCAGGGGCAGGAATCGAAGTAAGAGCTAGGTCAGCAACTTATTCAGACAGAGACGAGGAATCAAAAAACAACTTTCGGGAGGAAAACATTCAGGCCGTCAGCCTAGCGGAGACCGGCGACCTGAACGTAAACGATTGCGCAGTTAGTCTAATTTTACGCCGATACGGTGCGCAACTTCTTCATACGCTTCAATCAAACCACCGAGGCTCTGACGGAAACGGTCTTTATCCATTTTGTTCAGCGTTTCTTTGTCCCACAGGCGGCTACCGTCTGGTGAGAACTCATCACCCAGCACGACTTCACCTTTGAACAGACCGAACTCCAGCTTGAAATCGACCAGAATCAGCCCGGCGTCGCCAAACAGTTTGCTCAGCACGTCGTTCGCCTTGTAGCTCAGCTCTTTCATGCGAGCCAGATTCTCTTCGTTCACCCAGCCGAACGTCTTACAGTAAGACTCGTTCACCATTGGGTCATGCATCGCATCGTTTTTCAGGAACAGATCGAACAACGGCGGATTCAGCTCGATACCTTCTTCGATACCCAGACGTTTTACCAGCGATCCCGCCGCGCGGTTGCGCACGACACACTCGACCGGCACCATCTCCAGCTTTTTCACCAGCACTTCATTGTCAGACAGCAGGCTCACCATTTGCGTTGGGATTCCGGCTTCTTCCAGTTTGCTCATGATGAAATGGTTGAACTTGTTATTCACCATTCCTTTACGGTCAAACTGCTCAATGCGCGCACCGTCTCCTGCTGATGTATCATTGCGAAACTCCAGCACCAGTAGATCGGGATCTTCGGTGGTGTAGACGGTTTTCGCCTTTCCACGATACAGCTCAGCTAGCTTTTGCATCTTTAATTACTCCACACAGTGAGGGTCAACAAGTACGACCCGATATTTAACGCTTCCCCGAACGGTTGCCGATAGCGCCCGTCAATTCGGGTAGAGATTGTTGAATGAAGAAGGGCCGGATAATCCGACCCTTGGTTTATGCGTTATTTACTGAACGCCGCCTGGAATACGGCCACCAGCGCATCGTTCTGAGACTGGGTTAGCGTATGCCCTTTGGAGTCGATAAATTGCAGACTGCTGCGGTTATCTAAATCACCGACCTGCAATTTGTAATCGCCGTTAGGCAGTTCAGGATTTTTCGCGCCCAGGTCATCCCAGGTTCCGCCGCTCGGTGCTCTGTATTTGACGGAGACAGAACCCTGCGGACGGCTGCGATCGCTAACTTCCATGCCGATTTTACTCAGCGCGGTTGGCAGACGATCCCATACCACCGTGTACGGACCGCGTACAATCAGCAGTGGCAGACCTGTGTCATCCGCCCCGCTCTGCACATCCAGCGAACCAATGGTGCGGTTTGCCAGTGCGTTTTCGCGCGCGGTTGCCTGAGAATCCAGACCATTACTGAGCGCATTCAGCATCAGACCGGCGTAGCGCTGATTTTGATCGCTCGTCGTCACAGGCTGGCCGTTCAACTGTAATCCCAGCAGTTTCACGATCAGTGCGACCTGATAACCCTGCTGCTGCACGGAAATCTGATAACGCCCTTGGTACGGTACGTTTTCATCTTCACGCGGCCATGAGATCCAGTCGGTCGTCAGCGTTTGGCTGGCGTCCTGACGGCTGGCAATGGTGAACGCTTTGTCTTGCAACACACGGATAACCTGAGACCAGAGCTGGCTATTTTGCGAACTGTTTTCTAACAGCAGCGTTGCCGTATCTCCTGAGCTCTGGGTGCGGGAACCATTCAACAAGGCCAATGGCTGCACGGGAGGACGAATATCCAGCTCCTTGCCGACCGCGCCATTCAGGGTCACTGGCGGTATATCATAATCCCCGTTCTGCACCGGTAAAATCATCCCGGCTGGCGTATTCAGCGCGTGCTGCGCTGGCGCCTTCAGATAGGATTCATCGCCACTCACCTGACGCTTATAGCGCTGATCGGAGGAACAAGCCGCCAGCAGCATCACGAGTGATATGCCAACGACTTTCGCCACCATCGACTTTTGTAATGAATAACTCATTAAATCTCCCTAACGATTACAGCAAACCCGCTTGCTTAAGTGCTTGCCCCATCACCGTACGACCGGCATCGGTCAGCGGTGTCATCGGCAGGCGCAGCGTATCGGTCGCCATGAGTCCCAATTCCTTACAGGCCCATTTCACCGGAATAGGATTGGGTTCAACAAATAATTTCTGATGCAGTGGCATCAGGCGCTGATTTAAACGGCGCGCTTCGACAAAATTACCTTGCGCCGCCAGCTTGCAAAGTTCCGCCATTTCACGCGCGGCAATGTTCGCCGTTACGGAAATCACACCTTTACCGCCGAGTTGCATAAAGTCCAGACCGCTGGCGTCATCGCCGCTCAGCAAAATGAAGTCTTCACTAACCAGCTCTTGGATCTGGCTTACCCGACTTAAGTTCCCCGTCGCTTCTTTAATTGCGACAATATTTTTCACTTCGGACAAACGGGCAACCGTTTCCGGCAGCATGTCGCAGCCAGTACGGGAAGGTACGTTATACAGGATTTGCGGCAGATCGGTATGCTCGGCAATCGCTTTGAAGTGCTGGTACAGGCCTTCCTGCGTCGGTTTATTGTAGTACGGCGTGACCGTCAGGCAGCCCACAACGCCGGTGCCGTGAAAACGTTTGGTCAGTGAAACGCCTTCGGCGGTCGCGTTAGCACCGGTGCCAGCGATGACAGGAATACGTCCGTCGCTCAGTTCCAGCGTCAGCATCACGACATCACCATGTTCGTCATGGCTCAGCGTGGCGGATTCACCCGTCGTGCCGACAGAGACAATCGCCGATGTACCGCTAGCGACATGATAATCAATCAGTTTTTTCAAGCTCGCCCGATCGACGGCGCCTTTGGCGTCCATCGGCGTAACCAGCGCAACAATACTTCCCGTAAACATTGGCCATCCCCTCCACAAACAAGTGCTTCATGGTACTTTTGACTTCTATGCAAAAGCAAGCGGACAAGGGCGTTGTCGGCGTCTGACGCAGGTTTTTTTATGACGCAGTAATCGAAATTAAAAATGCTTCTGACGTTTTGCGCCAAAAGCAGCCCGTTTACTGCGACTTATCCGTCACTCGCGGGATGTTTCAGGTTATTTTTCACCCAACCGTTCAAATCCAAATATCATTTTCAGCCGTCCGCTCACCGCCTTCACGACCCGTATTCAGCACGCCTTTTGGTTCAATGAGCAGCATTTTTACTTCGTGTTCTGCATAAGGCTTATGTTCAACGCCGCGTGGGACAACGTACATTTCCCCAGCATTGATGTGCACATCGCCGTCACGAAAATCGATTCTCAGTTGGCCTTCAAGCACGATGAACGTTTCGGCCGTTTCGGGATGGGAATGCCAGATGAAATCGCCCTGAATTTTCACGATTTTAAACTGATAGTCATTCATCTCCGCGATCACTTTCGGCTGCCAGCGATCGTCGAATAACGCTAACTTTTGGGCAAAATTAATGGATTTATACATACCGTCTCTCCTTATGATGACGCCCTCAGACTAGCGAAGCAGAGTACCGACGGTATTGAACGATTGTGCAAGTAGATTAAAACGTAGTGAACATGCGCTGCCAGTGGCCCGGTGAAAGGCCAAATGCCTTCACAAAATGGCGCGTCATATGGCTTTGGTCCGCGAAGCCCGCCCGAACAGCAATATCGACGAGGCTGTCACCGGCCAGCATACCTCGCCGACAGTGTTCGAGACGGCGCATGGTGACGTAGCGGTACGGCGTCGTGCCGAAAAGTGCGCGGAAATCGCGCGTCAGGCTCCAGCGGTCCCGACCGCTCACCTGTGCCAATTCATCAAGCGTAATGCTCTTATCAAAAGCATCATGAATATATTCACGTGCCCGTTCGGCAGCGTGATAGTCGAACAAACGCCGCGGATGCCGCTGTCCACCCACCGCCGATAGAGCCTGCGCCAGATCGTAGAGCACATCGTCTTCTTCCAGCTCATCAAACGCTTCTTCCATCGCTCTGAGCAACGGTTCTGTTGCCGCAAACAGACGCGGATCGTTAGATATGCCGCCGTTAACGAAGGGCAGAGGTTTACCACCGAGTATTTTTTGAATCAGCGCCGGCTCAACGTAAATCATGCGGTACTGAAAGCCGTCGGCAGAACCCGCTTCGCCATCATGAATCTCATCCGGATGAAGTACCAGCGTTCCCCCCGGCACGCTATTGCACAGCGTGCCACGATAGTGAAAGCGCTGCACGCCGGATAACGTCCGCCCAATCGCATAGGTATCGTGCCGATGGGGATCGTAACCGTGTCCACGGAAGAAAGCCTCAATTCGTTCGAACGAGGCGGGATGCTGAGCCTGCTTTACCCAGTCGTTATTTATTTGATGCCGTCGCATGATGAAAGGCGCTTTATCTCTGGTGACCAGAGCTCACCTTAACGCGGAATGCCCACAATCACGAAATATTGTCTAAGCAACGGCAAGCGGCGTTAAAAATTGCTCCAGTTTTTTATGGCGGGCTATCCCTGCCCGCCACCCTTCGGGCCGCCGCAAGCGGCGTTAAAAATTGCTCCAGGCAATTTTTTATGTTTACCATGTGATTAATGGGAAAAAAGACAGGAAGCATGATGTTGCCAAGCTCACAAGAATACTATCTGGTTATTACCGCACTGGGGGTGGATCGCCCTGGTATTGTCAATGCGATTACCCGCCACGTCAGTAGCTGTGGCTGCAATATCGAAGATAGCCGTCTTGCCATGCTGGGCAAAGAATTCACCTTCATTATGTTGCTGTCCGGTAGCTGGAACGCGATAACGCTGATCGAATCAACCCTGCCGCTGAAAGGCGCAGAGATGGATCTGCTGATCGTGATGAAGCGGACGGAGTCACAGGCCAGCCAGCCGACGCCTTCTACCGTCTGGGTGAAGGTTGACGTTGCCGACTCCCCTCACATCATCGAGCGCTTTACCGATTTGTTCGATTCTCATCAGTTAAACATTGCTGAGCTGGTGTCAAAAACGCAGCCCGCCGAGGGTGACAAACCGCCGCAGCTGTATATTCAGATTGCCGCACACAGTTCTGCCACGCTGGATAGCTCAATTATTGAGCCAGCCTTTCATCAGCTATGTACAGAATTGAACGCACAAGGCAGTATTAGCGTCGTTAACTATGCCCAGTAGTATTTGGGGCCCAATAGTATTTGTGCCCAATGGCATAACGCTGCCATTATTATTGCAAATAGCATGGGTATATCCACAGCATGAAGAGAAACAAGACGGAGAGTCGTGATGAACACACTGAAAGCCGGTGATATTGCACCGAAATTTAGCTTGCCCGACCAAGATGGCGAACAAGTAAATTTAACCGACTTCCAGGGACAGAAAGTGTTGGTGTATTTCTACCCTAAAGCGATGACGCCAGGATGCACCGTTCAAGCCTGCGGTCTGCGCGATAACATGGACGATCTGAAAAAACATGGCGTTGAAGTTCTCGGTATCAGCACGGACAAATCAGAAAAACTGTCCCGCTTCGTCGAGAAAGAAGTCTTAAATTTCACGCTGCTTTCTGATGAAGATCATCAGGTATCAGAAGGATTTGGCGTTTGGGGAGAAAAAACCTTCATGGGGAAAACCTATGACGGTATTCATCGCATCAGTTTCCTGATCGATGAAAACGGCAAGGTAGAGAAGGTGTTTGACGACTTCAAAACCAGCAACCACCACGACATTGTTCTCGATTATCTGAAAAACGCCTGATTCGCGGTTTTCAAATCCTCCACCGGCACCGTGATACGTGCCGGTTTTCTCTGTTATTCTCCCTCTTCACTACGTTTTTCCCGTTCGGGCATTTCTTTGTCTGCCGTCGCTGGCTAAGATAGTTGGCAAAATGCTTTCACGTTAGCTGTTGATAAGGTTATCTTCCGTTATGTCTATTCGGTTAAGAAAAACGGTCATGTCCGTGCTGTTTGGGGCACTACTGGCTGGCAACCTGCTACCTGCTCAGGCCGACACGCAGGATCGACTGCCGGATATCGGCACCACCGCAGGCGGCACGCTCAGTATCAATCAGGAACTGGCCATGGGGGATTTTTACGTCCGTCAACTGCGGGCCGGCGCGCCGCTTATCAACGATCCGCTGCTGTCCAATTACATTAATCAACTCGGCAACAAATTGGTCAAACAGGCCGATTCGGTACGCACACCGTTCCACTTTTACCTGATCCGCAATGACGACATTAACGCCTTCGCCTTCTTTGGCGGCAACGTGGTTCTACATTCCGCGCTGTTCCGCTATGCCGATAGTGAAAGCGAACTGGCCTCCGTGCTGGCACATGAAATCTCTCACGTTACCCAGCGCCATTTGGCACGCAGCATGGAATCACAGCAGCGCAGCGCCCCGCTCACCTGGGTTGGCGCCTTCGGTTCCATTCTGCTGGCAATGGCGAATCCACAATTAGGCATGGCAGCACTCAGCGGCACCATGGCGGGTGCGCAGCAAGGGATGATTACCTTTACGCAGTCCAACGAACAAGAGGCTGACCGCATCGGTATTCAGGTATTGCAGCGCGCGGGGTTCGATCCGCAGGCTATGCCGAATTTCCTGCAAAAACTGGCGGATCAGTCGCGTTATGCGTCAAAACCACCGGAAATGTTGCTGACTCACCCCTTGCCGGAAAGCCGCCTGTCCGATGCCCGTAACCGCGCCAACCAGATGCGCTCAACGCCGGTACAGTCTTCTCAGGATTTCCTGTTCGCCAAAATACGCACCTTTGGTATGTATGGCTCGCCGGATCGTCCGCTGAGCAACGATCTGCTGGAGCAATGGGAAAAAGGCAACGTGCGGGAGCAACTGGCTGCGAAGTACGGTCGAGCGATTCAGTTTTATCAGGCGAAGAAGTACGATGAGGCGCGCAATGTGCTACAACCGCTGCTAAGCAGCGCGCCTGAAAACCCGTGGTTTCTGGATATGATGACCGATATCGATCTGGGGCAAAACCGTGCGACGCAGGCGATCAGCCGCTTACAAAGCGCTCCCGGAGCGCAGGCTAATCCGGTACTTCAGCTTAATCTGGCGAATGCCTATGTGGAAGGGAAGCAGCCTGCCGCTGCCAGCAAAATACTCTATCGCTATACCTACGCGCACCCCGACGATTCAAACGGCTGGGACCTGCTGGCACAAGCAGCAGCAGCACAAGGACAGCGAGCAGAAGAACTGGCTGCACGCGCAGAGAGCCTGGCGCTCAGCGGCCAGCTCGACCAGGCTATTCGGCTCCTGAGCAACGCAAGCTCACTGGTTAAATTGGGAAGTCTGGAACAGGCGCGCTATGACGCCCGCATCGACCAGCTGCGCCAATTGCAGCAGCGTTTCCGCCAGTACCAGAAATCCTGATAAGGAGCATGACGATGACACACTCTTCAACCCAAACACCCGTGACGATTTACCACAACCCGCGCTGCTCCAAAAGCCGTGAAACGCTGGCGCTGTTGCAGGAACACCATGTCACGCCCGACGTCGTGCTCTATCTCGACACGCCGCCCGATGCCGCGACGCTGGCTCAGCTTATTCAACAATTGGGCTTTAACAGCGCACGTGAGTTGATGAGAGCCAAAGAAGAGATTTATCAGCAGTTGGGGCTGTCCGACGCCGCGCTGACGGAAGCACAGCTGATTCAGGCAATGGTCGATAACCCGAAGCTCATTGAGCGCCCCATCGTCGTGGCACACGGTCAGGCACGTATTGGTCGCCCGCCGGAACAGGTGCTGGAAATACTGTCGTTGTAAAAAATGGCGGTAAAAATAGTTGTAAACGAGAGACGTGAACGATCCTCAACGACGATCTTTTTACGAGGATCGCTAACTACAGCCCGAGGATCTCTTTCACAAAAGGAATGGTCAGCTTGCGCTGTGCAGTGATGGAAGCATGGTCGAGCTGATCGAGCGTCATAAATAACGTGCGCATTTCCCGATCCAGACGCTTAAGCAGAAAACGGCTCACGTCTTCCGGCAATTCGAACCCGCGCAGTCTGGCACGCAGCTGTAGCGCTTCCCCTTTCTCATCATCCGACAGCGGTTGCAGCTTGTAGATTTGCCCCCAATCGAGACGAGAAGCCAGATCGGGCAGACGTAAATTCAGCTGACGCGGCGGACGATCGCCGGTAATCAACAGCCGGGCACGTCCTGTTTCCTGAATGCGGTTATACAAGTTAAACACCGCCATTTCCCACTCTTCATCACCCGCAATCGATTCGATGTTATCGATACACACCAGCGCCAGTTGTTCCATGCCTTCCAGCACATCCGGCACAAAATAGGCGCGTTTATCCAACGGCACGTAGCCCACCGCGCGTTCCTGACGCGACAGTTCAGCGCAGGCAGCATGCAGCAGATGGCTGCGCCCGCCCCCTTCACGTGACCAGAAATAGATGTAGCTGCCGTGTTCCTGATGCAAAGCATTATTAATAGCGGCAAGAAGAGACGCGTTTTCACCCGGATAGAAACTGGCAAAGGTTTCGTCATCGGGTAAGTAGAGTGGCAATGAAAGCTGTGCCGGCGTGTTCAGAATCACCTCAAGTAAAACGGGCAGGAAATCGGATCGAGTTTATCACAGAAACCGAGCCCTGTTGAGGACACGATATTGGCGGCCTCAACAGGGGAACTCATGCGGTTATGAGCGGGTGTCGTTCTCTTCCGGCGCATCGAGGATCTCTTCCTCTTTGCGGAACAGGCTGATGACCTTAAACACCAGGCTCATCCCGATACCGACAACCGTCGCCAGCGCCATACCTTTCAGCTCGGTCGCGCCCAGATGCACTTTCGCACCGCTGACGCCGATGATCAGAATCACAGAAGTCAGGATCAGGTTTTGCGCTTTGTTGTAATCCACTTTGGATTCAATCAGCACGCGAATACCAGACGCCCCGATTACGCCGTACAGCAGCAGTGATACACCGCCCATGACAGGAACCGGTACAGCCTGAATTGCCGCCGCCAGTTTGCCCACGCAGGAGAGCAGAATCGCGAGGATTGCCGCACCACCGATCACCCAGGTGCTGTACACTTTAGTAATCGCCAGCACGCCGATGTTTTCGCCGTAGGTTGTGTTCGGCGTAGAACCAAAGAAGCCGGACAGCACGGTAGAAATGCCGTTGGCGAACATGGAGCGGTGCAGCCCCGGTTCACGCATCAGATCTTTCTTCACGATATTCGCCGTCACGACCAGGTGACCGACGTGTTCTGCAATCACCACCAGCGCCGCAGGCAGAATCGCCAGAATGGCAAACCATTCAAAGCGCGGCGTGTAGAATGTCGGCATCGCAAACCAGTGCGCTTCACGAATCGGGGTCAAATCCACCACGCCCAGCGCGAACGACAGCGCATAGCCTGCCAGTACCCCGATCAGAATCGGGATGATCGCCAGAAAACCGCGAAACAGTACCGATCCCAGAATGGTGATTGCCAGCGTCGCCAGTGAAATCGTCACTGCGGTAGAATCGACAGAAGCGCCATCAGCAGGCAACAAGCCAGCCATTCCCGCCGCCACACCGGCCAGTTCAAGGCCGATAACCGCAACAATCGCCCCCATCGCCGCAGGGGGGAACAGCACATTCAGCCAACCAGTCCCCGCTTTCTTAACAATCAGCGCTACCAGACAGAACAACACGCCACACATGATGAAGCCACCCAGCGCGACCTCGTAGCCCAGCGGCAACAGCAGTAAAACCGGAGAAATGAACGCGAAGCTCGACCCCAGATAAGCCGGGATTTTCCCCTTACAAATGAATAAATAAAGCAGCGTACCGACACCGTTGAATAACAGTACGGTTGCCGGATTGATCTTGAACAGAATGGGTACCAGAACGGTAGCGCCAAACATCGCAAACAGATGCTGGAAACTCAACGGGATGGTTTGTAACAAGGGTGGTCGTTCACTTACCCCGATGGCGCGACGAGTCATCTTCAATATCCTCTGTAGTGTTGTTATCTAGTGTTGCTATTTATGTGTGCAGGTCGACCCGCACTTATTATCACAGCCAGACTCACCCCGCCCCACCGTAGCGAAGCAGGAGAATGGTGACTGCTGATGTATAAAAGAACCGCGTGTGACGTAACACAGGCCGTGGCGCACCATAAGCAATACCGATACCCTAAATAATTCGAGTTGCGTGAAGGCGGCAACCGCACGAATCTCCAGGAGCTTACACAAGTAAGTGACTGGAGTGAGTAAGGGCGGCCAACGCACAAGCAGCTTGAAGTATGACGGGTATCCTTGCGCCAAAAAAAAGCCGACTATAAGTCGGCTTACCTGCTATTTCGTACCAAATATTTTATCGCCCGCATCGCCCAGGCCCGGCATGATGTAACCCTGCTCGTTGAGGCCTTTATCGATGGATGCCGTGTAAAGCTCAATATCCGGGTGAGCTTTTTCCAGTGCGGCAATCCCTTCTGGCGCCGCGACTAACACCAGCACCTTAATGCTGTGACAGCCTGCTTTTTTCAGCAGATCGATCGTCGCGATCATTGAGCCGCCGGTCGCCAACATAGGGTCAACCACCAGCGCCATGCGCTCTTCGATATTGGAAACCAGCTTCTGGAAATAAGGAACAGGCTCCAGCGTCTCTTCATCACGGTAGATGCCGACAACGCTGATACGCGCGCTAGGAACATTTTCCAGCACGCCTTCCATCATCCCTAGTCCTGCACGCAGAATCGGTACGACGGTAATTTTCTTGCCTTTGATCTGATCGACTTCAACCGGACCGCACCAGCCATCAATGGTGACTTTTTCGGTTGCCAGGTCAGCCGTGGCTTCGTAAGTCAGCAAACTTCCCACTTCGGAAGCCAGCTCACGAAAACGCTTCGTACTAATATCGTTCTCTCGCATCAAACCCAGTTTGTGTTTGACGAGCGGGTGTTTCACCTCGACGATCTTCATCATTATCTCCCCATCGGCTAGTGGACGGACAAAAACGCCAAACGCGTTTTTAAACACCGCTTGCGGCGGCCCGCAGGGCGGCGGGCACGAGAGCCCGTCGTAAAAAAAATCGCGGGATTATACCGCCTTTTTTACTTAGCGCCATATGATTAAGCCTGATCCAGATCAACCGAGAAGAGAAATTGTCGCCATTAACGAAAAATAGCCAGCCGATGACTCATCACTCGCAAACGATTGCCTACACTGTTAGAATTAGCGCGCACTATTTTTACCACAGTATGTTTTCTAAATACCGTGTTTTCTGAATACGACCCGTAACCTTCGTGGGGACTCAGCAGTGACCGACAAAACCTCTCTCAGCTATAAAGACGCAGGCGTGGATATCGATGCAGGTAATGCATTGGTCGACCGTATCAAAGGTGTAGTGAAACAGACCCGTCGCCCGGAAGTTATGGGTGGATTGGGTGGTTTCGGTGCCTTGTGCGCCTTACCGCAAAAATACCGCGAACCGATTCTGGTTTCCGGCACTGACGGAGTCGGCACCAAACTGCGCCTGGCGATGGATCTGAAGCGCCACGATACGATTGGTATCGATTTGGTTGCGATGTGCGTGAACGATCTGGTGGTTCAGGGCGCTGAGCCGCTGTTCTTCCTCGACTATTACGCTACAGGCAAACTGGATGTCGATACGGCTGCCAGCGTGATTACCGGTATCGCGGAAGGCTGTAAGCAATCAGGCTGTGCGCTGGTCGGTGGCGAAACCGCCGAAATGCCGGGTATGTACCACGGCGAAGACTACGACGTTGCCGGCTTCTGCGTCGGTGTTGTAGAAAAATCAGAAATCATTGACGGCAGCAAAGTCCAGAACGGCGATGTTCTGGTTGCCCTCGCGTCCAGCGGCCCGCACTCAAACGGCTATTCTCTGGTACGCAAAGTGCTTGAAGTCAGCAAAACCGATCCAGAGCAGTTCGAGCTGGAAGGCAAACCGCTGGCCGATCACCTGCTGGCCCCGACCAAAATCTACGTGAAATCCATCCTGTCCCTGATTGAGAAAGTGGACGTTCATGCGATTTCTCACCTGACCGGCGGCGGCTTCTGGGAGAATATCCCACGCGTTCTGCCAGAAGGTATGCAGGCGACTATCGATGAATCCAGTTGGCAATGGCCTGCGGTCTTCAACTGGCTGCAACAGGCCGGGAATGTTAGCCGTCACGAAATGTATCGTACTTTTAACTGCGGTGTTGGTATGATCATCGCACTGCCAGCCGAACAGGCAGACGAGGCCGTTGCATTACTCAACAGCAGCGGTGAAAACGCATGGAAAATCGGCGTCATTACTCAAACCGATGCCGGAGACGCAGTGGTTATTAACTGATGAAAAACATCGTTGTGCTGATTTCAGGTCATGGAAGCAACTTGCAGGCGTTGATTGACGCCAGTAAGAACGGACGTCTCAAAGGAAAGATCGTCGCCGTATTCAGTAATAATGCGGAGGCCTACGGGCTGGAACGCGCGCAGAATGCGGATATTCCGACGTTCGTCCTGAACCCTGAAGATTTTGCCGATCGCGCCGCATTTGATGCCGCGCTGGCAAATGAAATTGAGCAACATGAGCCGGCGCTGGTGGTTCTGGCAGGTTACATGCGGATTCTTAGCCCGGAATTTGTTGCCCAATTTGCTGGAAAAATGCTGAACATTCACCCTTCTCTGCTGCCCAAATATCCCGGCCTGCATACACACCGCAAGGCGCTGGAAAATGGCGATCGGGAACATGGGACTTCCGTGCATTTTGTCACGGATGAACTGGATGGCGGCCCGCTGGTTCTGCAAGCGAAGGTGCCTGTATTTAATGACGACACCGAAGAAAGCCTGAGCGAGCGCGTAAAAACGCACGAGCACACGATTTATCCGATGGTCATTAACTGGTTCCTGAACGGCAGACTGGTGATGCGGGATAATGAAGCCTGGCTGGACAGCGTGCGTATTCCGCCACAGGGCTACGCTGCTGAGTAATTCTGTCTCTTCATCATCTTAGTAAGGCTCCCACTACGGAGCCTTACTTCCCCCTCTCACCTCTTCTTCTCCGCCTCTTTCTTTCCGTATCCACGCCAGACACCGCTGTTTTCCCCTCTCTCTACGCTTTAAATATTTACTAATCTTTACGAAAAAAATCACTAAGGCTCAGATAAAAAAGAACATTTCTATCAACCGAAATTGCACCCACTTTTCATCGGTTGAAAACGAAAATGACAATGATTATCTTTCCCCATCCTACATTCTGTGAATTCCATCATGCGTACTGCCTTACTGCTTTGCCTGCTTTTCCTCAGCCCATTCCTACAAGCCAAAACGGTCACCGATATGTTGGGCCGACAGGTGGAAATACCAGACAACCCCCAACGCATCATTCTGGGTGAGAGCCGCATGCTGTATACGCTGGCGCTGCTTCAGCCTGATAACCCGGCAAAGCATGTTGTCGGCTGGCCAGGAGATATGGCGCGCTACGATGCGCAGAGCTGGTCACGCTATATCGAAAAATTCCCACAGCTGAGCCAGATCCCCCAGTTAGGTAACGGCAGCCTGCAAGCAATGAACGCGGAGATGCTGCTGCCGCTAAAACCCGATCTGGTCATTCTTCCCCGGTTGGCAAAAAACGCGGCCAATGAAGATTTGCTGCAACAAACGCTGACTCGTGCCGGGATCCCGTTTATTTATGTCGACCTGCGTATCGACCTGCTCAACAACACGTTGCCCAGTATTCGCCTGCTCGGCGAGGTGCTCAATCAGTCCCAGCGTGCTGCTGCCTTCAGCAATTTCTATCAGCAGCATATGGACGTGGTTCGCCAGCGTCTCGCGCAATACCACGGAAAAAAACCGACGGTCATGCTGCATTTGCATCTGGGCAGACGCGATACCTGCTGCACCACGGCGGTCGGCGGCAGCCTTGGCGACCTGCTGACTTTCGCCGGCGGCGAGAATATTGCCAACGGCACCATCAACAGCGTCTACGGGGAATTGAGCCCAGAGCGCGTGCTGGCTGCCAATCCTGATGTCTACATCGCCACCGGCATGGCTGGGCCGGAAGGTAAACGTTTCTCCAGTCTGATGCTCGGACCGCTGGTTAACGACGCGCAGGCGAAAGAGAGCTTCGACACGCTTATCCGTCAGGAACCTATTTTGTCTCACCTGCAAGCCGTGAAAACAGGCCGGGCCTGGAGCATGTGGCACAACTTCTACCTCAGCCCGTACCACGTCGTGATGGTCGAAATGTTTGCCAAGGCGCTTTACCCGGATCGGTTTGCCGATATCGATCCGCAACAAACACTACAACAACTCTACCAACAGTTTTTACCTATTGAATTTTCAGGGATTTATTGGAGTCAGATTTCGCATGAATAAGTTTGCAATAAGAAAGCCCCCGTTCCGCCACAGCTGGCCGCTGCTGGCGCTGTTGCCGTTTAGTATTCAGGCCGCCATCGTTGATGGCAAAGAAGACACCATGGTGGTGAGCGCGACACCTGGCGAGCAGACAGGAAAAGAGACGGGTTATCAGCCGCATAAAACCGTGACCGGCACCCGTACCGAAAGCCGCCTGCTGGATGTGCCACAGGCCGTCAACGTCGTTCCGACTCAGGTACTCGACGATCGCGCAGTACGCAACATCGATGAAGCGCTGTATAACGTCAGCGGTATCACGCAGTCGAATACGCTGGGCGGCACACAAGATGCCATCATCAAACGCGGCTTCGGCGATAACCGCGACGGTTCGATTTTCCGCGATGGCGTACGCTCCATTCAGGCACGCAACTTTACGCCCAGCAGCCAGCGCGTCGAAGTGCTGAAAGGCCCGGCCTCCATGCTCTACGGCATGGGCGAACCCGGCGGCGTGATCAATATCATCAGCAAAAAGCCTGAACTGGTACAGAAAACGCACATTGAAGGCTGGGGAAGTAGCTTCAAGGGCGGCGGCGGACAGTTGGATGTCACCGGCCCGTTAGGTACATCTGGTCTGGCTTACCGCATGGTGGTCGATCATGATGAAACTGACTATTGGCGCAACTTCGGGCGTAACCGTCAGACGACGGTGGCACCATCCCTTATGTGGTACGGCGAAGACACCACGGTGCGCGTAGCCTACGAACACATGGAATACCTGACGCCTTTCGATCGCGGCACCCTTATCGATCCGAAGACGGGCAAGCCGGTTAATACGCCGCGCGATCGCCGTTTTGATGAAAGCTACAATGCGACACGCGGCGATCAGGACAGCGTCACCATGCAGGTTGACCGCAATCTGAATGACCGCTGGAAAAGCAGCCTGACCTATTCGTATAACCGCAACCGCTACAGCGACAATCAGGCGCGGGCCGTATGCCAAAATGACACCGTCTGTTTTAACTCAGACTCTGGAATGCTTTACCGTCAGCCAGACGCTACGGGATACGCACACAGTCAGGCGCAGATTGTCCAACTCACTCTGAATGGCGACGTTGACTGGGGTAGAATCAATCACCAGTTACTGTTTGGCTTTGATTACGAGGCAGACAGGACATTTAGAGGAGACATGATTCGGGGAAGCAAAGCAGGTGGATTCAACATCTATAACCCAGTATACGGCCAGCTTTCCGCCTCTACCGTCGTTAGCGCGAAAGACAGCGACCAGCGCGAGAATATCGACAGCAAAGCTTTCTTTATGCAGGACGCTATCCGCCTTAACGAGCGTTGGCAGTTGCTGGGCGGTTTGCGGTATGACACCTTTGATGTGATGTCAGGTAAAGGTCGCCCGTTCGTCACGCGGACAGATAGCACCTACAGTCGCGTCGTCCCACGAGCGGGTGTCATCTATAATCTGACATCCTATTCTTCGCTTTATGCCAGCTATAGTGAATCATTCAAACCTAACTCTTCTATTGCGACACAGGCCACCTCTCTGCCGCCAGAGTTAGGGCGTTCTTATGAAATCGGAGCAAAATGGGATTTGGACAACCGTATCAGCGGTAATCTGGCTCTCTTCGATATTGAGAAACGCAACGTCATGGTGACAGAAAGAATAGGGAACGAAAATTTTGGCCGTGTTGTAGGTCAAGTCCGTTCACAAGGGGCTGAACTTGATCTCGCAGGAAAACTAACGGACTCACTGAGTCTAATCGGTTCTTATGCCTATACCGATGCTCGCGTCACCGCCGATCCAAAAAATAATGGCAAACGTATGCCAAATTCCGCTCGCCATACCGCCTCGCTATTCCTAACGCAGGACTTCGGCAATATTGGCCTGGCAGCCGGTGACGATCTGCGTGCGGGTGCGGGTGCGCGCTACGTCAGCCGTCGTGCAGGAAAAGACGATAACAACTTCTATCTGGATGCCTACACTGTCGCCGATGCGTTTATTGTCTATAGCCTGCCGCTCAACGGCTACAAAGTGAAATGGCAGCTCAATGTGAAAAACCTGTTCGACCAGACCTATTACCCCTCCAGCGGTAACGACAATCTGCGCGTCGCCATCGGCGAGCCGCGTCAGGTGGTGCTGCGCGCCAGCGTCGATTTCTAATCCGCTTTGCCCCGCATCTCAGCGATGCGGGGTATCTTGCGATGTTTCATTCCACATTATGCGTTCAGCGCCAGCCTATCCGCCGCTATACTAGCGTTGGCATACCCATGCCAACGTGACTCTGGAAACCTCGGTTCACGTCCCTTTTATCAATTAAGGATTCACTATGTCCGGTACGAGCAATTCCGTTCGGCTACGACCGCTGGAGCGGGACGATCTCACTTTTGTTCATCAGTTAGATAACAATGCCAGTGTGATGCGTTATTGGTTTGAAGAGCCTTACGAGGCCTTTGTCGAACTCAGCGATCTGTACGACAAGCATATTCATGACCAGAGCGAGCGGCGCTTCATTATTGAACACGAGCAGACCAAAGTTGGTCTGGTTGAGCTGGTGGAAATTAACCATATCCACCGTCGCGCGGAATTTCAGATCATCATCGATCCGGCCTATCAAGGCCGCGGCTACGCCAGCACGGCGGCCAAACTGGCCATGGATTACGGCTTCTCGGTATTGAACCTCTACAAGCTGTATTTGATTGTGGATAAGGAAAATAAGAAAGCGATCCACATCTACAGCAAATTAGGGTTTGAGGTCGAAGGCGAACTGATCCATGAGTTCTTCATCAACGGTGAATATCGCAACACGATCCGCATGTGTATTTTCCAGCATCAATATCTGGCGAAACACAAAACCGTGACGGGAACCGGCGGCGAAGCACCGGGAAGTTCTATCAGTCAGTAAGGTAAAAAGATAGATTTTCTCTGTTATCCGGCATCAAAAATTATGCAGCGGTGAGCTTGACCGCCGAGTGAGCGACAGGACGTCGCGAAAGCCAGTGCCGCGTCGGGAACGCGTCACTGGCGGCTCGGTTAGCGGTCATGAACACCGATGGAACCGCGTAGCGGCATAATTTAGCCAGAAGCCAGGGTTCGCAGGGCTGCGGCGCTTGAGCGCCCTGCGTCGGGCGCTTAGTAAGGTTTTGCATAAACGTGGCGGCGGTACTGCGCACGAAACTTTCTCTGTGTTTGCATAGCAATTCGTCTCAGAGAAAATGGCGTATTCTTATACGCAATATTAACCCGCGAACTGCCGGAACAGGGCTTTACCACGTAAGAGTCGTAGCCCCAGCCAGCCGCCGCAGAGTGAGAGCAGGCACGCAGCGATTAACGGGAGCGTTATCCACATCGTGACATTCGGTTCCCAGGCAAAGTTAAAGACTTTACGCTGCAACAGCCACAGGGCCGATTCTGCGCCAATCGCCGCCGCCGTTCCTGCCACCAGCCCCAACACCGCGAATTCACACCACAGCGTGGTGCGCAGCAGGCGTAGCCCAGCCCCCAGCGTTCGATACACCATCAATTCCTGACGTCGCTGGCGCATCCCAACCTGAATCTGTGCCAACAACAGCAGCACGCCGCAGAACAGTACCAGAATGACCATAATCTCCAGCGCCCGGCTTACCTGCTGCAAAACCAGCCCCACCTGACGCAGAATACTGCCGATATCCAGCACGCTCACCGTCGGGAACTGGCGATTCAACTGCGTAATCATCTTCTCATCACCATCGTAGCGGAAGCTGGTCAGCCAGGACTGCGGCTGGTTATCTAACGCCCCCACGGGGAAAATGAAGAAGAAGTTCGGACGCAGGCTTTCCCAATCCACCTGACGGAAGCTGGTCACCGTGGCGCTAAACGGCTGCGTATCACCAGTAAAGGTCAACGTATCGCCAATCTTGATCCCCATCTCTTTGGCTTCTTTCGCTTCCATCGAGACTTCACCCGCCTTCGGCGCGTCGCCTTCCACCAGTACGTTATGCTGCGGGATTCCGTTCATCCAGGTCAGGTTCAGCTCACGGTTCACCGTGTTGCCGCCCGGATCGTCCTCGTGGATCACTTCCGTCGCGACCTGCTGATTAATCTCCGTCAGCCGCGCGCGAATAATCGGGAAGAATTGTTCCGGCGTCACGTCATGCTGAGAGAGGAAATCCTCCACCTGTGGCACCTGTTCCTTCGTGATATTCAGCAGGAAATAGTTTGGGCTGCCCGGCGGCAATTGCTGCTGCCAGCGCTCCAGCAAGTCACCGCGCATCACCAGCAGCAGTGCCAAGAGCATAAAGGACAGCGAAAAGGCGGCCAGTTGGCTGAGCGTCGACCACGGCTGGCGCAGCAGACGATTAATGGCCAGACGCAATGCCAGCCGTTTAACCGTCAAACGTCGTAATAACAGCAACCCGCCCCAGCCGATAACGCCCAACAACAGCGACAACACCGCCATACCGCCGAGCAGCGACCATAGCAGCACGCCACCACCGGACAACACGGCCAGCAGGCCGACGACAATAAGCAGGACAATCGGCAGGTAGTAGCGCAGCGGCCATACGTTCGCCACCACATCCTGACGTAACACACGCAGCGGCTGTGTCGCCAGCAGCAGTCGATACGGGCGCAGCCCAACCAGCAGCGAGATCAGAACCAGCGATCCCAGCGCCCATACCCACGGCCACAGTCCAGAGGCTGGCAGTGTGGCGGGCAGTACCGGTGCCAGCATTTTCATCAACAGCGCCTCAAACCCCAGACCGAGCACGCTGCCGCACACCGCCGCCAGCCCGAGCACAGAAAGCCACTGCCCGATGATTAAGCGTCTCAGCGCTTGTTTACCTGCCCCCAGCGTTTTCAGGATAGCGACCAAATCATAGCGGCTGCGGCAGTAGTGCCCCATCGCCACCGCCACCGCGGCAATAGACAACAGCAGCGTCAGCAGCGCCGACAGCAACAGGAACTGCTGCGACCGCTTTAACGACTGGCTCAGCGCGCCTTCAGAATCCTCCATGCCATACCAGCGTTGATCGGGCTTGAGCTGTGGTTTGATGAAGTTACTGAATTCACTAATTTGCTTCTCATTGCCGGAAAACATGTAGCGCCAGGTAATGCGTCCCCCCGGCTGAATCGCACCGGTTTTCTCGACATCGTCCAGATTCATCAGAATACGCGGCGCGGTCTCAAACGGATTGAAGCCGGCATCCGGCTCCTGAATCAGCTCGCCGCTGATGCGCAGCGAAGTATCGCCGACGTCCAGCATATCGCCGACTTTCAGCCCAAGTAGCGCCAGCAGGCGTGGCGCGACCAGCACCGTTCCCGCTTCCGCATGCAGCCCTTCAGGACGCGTCTGCAAATTGCCGTACAGCGGATAGCGCTGGTCAGTGGCTTTAACCTGTGCCAGTTGTGGAGTATCGCCTGCGAACGTCATGGTCATGAAAGAAATCTGTCGACTGAGCGTCAGCCCGCGCTGCTGCGCGTCCTGAAGCCAGGCTTCCGCGACAGGCCGTGAAGCACGCAGCACGCGGTCGCCAGCCAGAAAATCACGGCTCTGCTGACTGAGCCCTTTTTCCATGCGATCGCTGATCGTGCCCAGCGCCAGCACACAGGCGACAGCCAGCGTTAATGCCAGCCAGACAATCAGTAAGGAAGGAGAGCGCCATTCGCGCCAGAACCACCGCCAGATCATGCGTCCTCCCGCAGCTTGCCGTCGACTAAGCGCAGGCGTCGTTCACAGCGCGCCGCCAGTTGTTCGTCGTGCGTGACCAGAATCAACGTGGTGGCATAATCGCGGTTGAGGGAAAACAGCAGATCAACGATGCGTTCCCCGGTTTTACGATCCAGATTCCCGGTAGGCTCATCGGCAAACAAAACATTGGGGCGTCCGCTGAACGCACGCGCCAGCGCCACACGCTGCTGTTCACCGCCGGAAAGCTGAGCAGGAAGGTGATGTAAGCGCTCACCCAACCCGAGCTGTTGTAACAGCTGCTCAGCCTGCCCACGGCTGTGGCTATCGCTTTCACCGCGCAGCAACGCGGGTAATTGCACGTTCTCCAATGCATTCAGCGTCGGCACCAACATGAAAGACTGAAAAACAAAACCGACATACTGAGCGCGCAGCGCTGCACGGCCTTCCTCATCCAGCGCGTTTAGCGATTTGCCCATCAGGCTCACCTCGCCTTCCGTGCCATCATCCAGTCCGGCCAAAATTCCCAGCAAGGTCGATTTCCCCGAACCGGATTCCCCAATCAGGGCAATTGTCTGCGCAGGTTTGACAATAAGCTCAACTCCGGTAAGGATGGAAAGCCGATTTTCTCCCTGACCAACGTGCTTACTAAGATGATGAACTTCAAGAATGTTTTCTACGTGCGCAGTTTTGCTTGGCGTAGCACTCGCTGGGCTGGTCTTCGCAAACATGTTTTCGTCCTTTTGCTTCTGGGATTATGCAGCGTACGCGCTTTCGCCGCTGACACATTATTAATTCTGGGCGATAGCCTCAGTGCGGGCTACCAGATGCCGGCCGCTAACGCGTGGCCAACGCTGTTGAACACACAGTGGCAAACGCAGAAAAAAGGCATCGCTGTGGTTAACGCCAGTATTAGCGGTGACACCACCGCACAAGGGCTGGCGCGTCTTCCTGCCCTATTGAAACGGCATCAGCCGAGTTGGGTGTTGATTGAACTGGGCGGCAATGACGGGTTGCGGGGATTTCCGGCCCCTAATATCGAGCAGGATCTGGCAAAAATCATCACGCTGGTCAAACAGGCTAACGCTCAGCCGCTGATCATGCAGATCCGTTTGCCGGCCAACTATGGCCGTCGTTACACCGAGTCATTCAGCAATATTTACCCCAAATTGGCGGAGCAGTTTGCACTTCCGCTGCTGCCTTTCTTTATGGAGCAGGTGTATCTTAAACCGGAGTGGATGATGGAAGATGGCATCCATCCAACCCGGGATGCCCAACCGTTTATCGCAGAATGGATGGCGAAGCAGCTGGACCCCTTAGTTAACCATGAGTCTTAATAAATAGGCTTTTGAATTAGGTAAAGTTATGCAAAAAACGGTCTTCATTACGGGTTGCTCCAGCGGTATTGGCCTGATTGCCGCTCAAGATCTGCAAAAGCGCGGCTATCGCGTGATTGCAGCCTGCCGTCGCGCAGAGGATGTCGCACGTCTGACCACGCTGGGTCTGGAAGCGATTACGCTCGATCTGGATGACAGCACCAGCGTGGAACAAGCCGCCGCAGAGGTGATCAGACTGACCGATAACCGCCTGTACGGGTTATTTAATAACGCCGGATACGGCCTGTATGGTCCGCTTAATACCATTTCGCGCCAGCAGCTCGAACAGCAGTTTTCCAGCAACCTGTTCGGTACGCATCAGCTCACGCAATTACTGCTGCCCGCCATGCTGCCGCACGGTGAAGGCCGTATTATCCAGACCAGTTCGGTGTTGGGGCTGGTATCAACACCGGGGCGCGGCGCGTATGCCGCTAGCAAATATGCGCTGGAAGCATGGTCAGATGCGTTGCGTATGGAGTTACACGGCAGCGGCCTGCACGTCAGCCTGATCGAGCCCGGCCCGATCAGTACACGCTTTACCAGCAACGTCGCACAGACGCAGACAGACAAGCCGGTGACCAACCCCGGCATCGCTAAGCGCTTCACGCTGCCGCCGGAAGCGATATTGCCGAAGCTCCATCATGCGCTGGAAAGCGCGCGGCCTAAATTACGCTATCCCGTCACGCTGGTGGCTCACGCCTTAACCTGGCTGCGCCGCCTGCTACCGGGATGTCTGCTGGATAAGGTATTACGAGGATAAACCTCAGAAGGTGAGGTATTGCGCACTTGCCTCTGTACGAGGCTTGCAAGTGACACCGACAGGCCCCATCTAAGGGTCAAACGCATTCAGGAAGTAAGAGAGACTACTCATGTTAGAACAACAAGCGACTATCGTTGACGTCAACGAATCCAACCTGCATCAGGTGTTGGAACACTCCATGACCCTGCCAGTCCTGTTTTACTTCTGGTCGGCACGTAGCCAGCACTGTCTGGAACTGGAACCGGTGCTGGACAAGCTGGCGCAGGAATACGCAGGGCAGTTTGTTCTGGCGAAGGTGGATTGTGATGCCGAACAGCGTGTCGCCGCTCAGTTTGGCCTGCGCTCAATCCCAACCGTTTATCTGTTTAAAGATGGCCAGCCGCTGGACGGTTTTCAGGGGCCACAGCCGGAAGAAGCCATTCGTGAATTGCTGAAACGCGCATTGCCGAAAGAAGAAGAGCTCAAAGTCGCGCAGGCACAGCAGCTGATTCAGGAAGACAAACTGCCAGAAGCCATGCAATTGCTGAAAGACGCCTGGCAACTCAGCCAGCAGCGCAGCGATATCGGTCTGATGCTGGCGGAAGTGCAGATTCAGATTAAACGTAGCGAAGAGGCCGAAGCTGTACTGGCCACCATTCCTTTGCAAGATCAAGATACCCGCTATCACAGCCTCGTTGCGCAGATTGAATTGCTAAAACAGGCAGCAGATACGCCGGAAATTCAGCATCTCCAGCAGCAGTTGGATGCCGACCCGCAAAATGCGGAACTGGCGGTACAGCTGGCGCTGCAACTGCATCAGGTCGGTCGTAATGAAGAAGCACTTGAACTGCTGATGGGATTCCTGAAGAAAGATCTGGCTGTTGCTAACGGCAACGCGCGTAAAACGCTGATGGACATCATGGCCGCCCTCGGCACCAGCGACGCCCTCGCCGCCCGCTACCGTCGGCAGCTTTATTCGTTACTGTATTAATTCTCTTGTGAAAAAGGCCAGAACGTTGATTCTGGCCTTTTTATTTGCTGGTAAGCATTAGCTATCGGCTTATAGGCTTATGCTAGATTCATGTGATGGTTTCGGGCAGGTTTACCCGGCGTAAAAATTGCGCTGAGGTGAGCGTTACCGCCGAGTGAGCGGCATGGACGCCGCGAAAGCCAGTGCCGCGTCAGGAACGCGTCACTGGCGGCTCGAAAGCGGGAACGATCTCCGAAGACACCGCACAGCGGCGCAATTCACGCCAAAAAGCCTGGGGTCAAGGGGCGAGCGGCGTTTGAGCCGTCCCTTGTCGGGCGCGTGCTACGAGGTAGCATGAAAATGGCGATATCATCGCGCACGAAACTAACCCCGAAAGCCGAATAGAAATGTGGCTAAGAGGCTGGTTAAGGATAAGATCCTCGGTAATTCCCCGCTGACTACAGCGTCTTCAACACCGTGATCCAGCCGTGCCCGCCGTACACTGACCAGCCGTTTAGCCAGCGGCGCAGCATGTTCATCGCCAGCATAGCAACAACCTCTTGATGCGTTTTCAGGCTGTAGCGCTGTACGTTGAACTGTATCGTTTGGGCGAAAGATCCTTCCGGCGTATGCAGCGCTAATGACAGCTCGGCATCGTTCCGACTTCCCACGACCAGCGCTAATGACGCGCCCTGACGCTCCGCCAGATGGCGAGCATAGTCCGCTAGCCCGGACAGGCTGGTGTCCTCAACGCGTGCCAGCAGTTCCCCGCCCACTAGCGGCGTATTCGCCGACTGAAGCTGCCAGTTGAGCAATCCTGCCGTGAAGTGTTCACTCACTGCCAGCGTCATATTACGCTCAGCCAGACGCCGTGCCAGCTGTGCTGGCAGCCCTTCTGTTCCTTCAAAGAGGGTATTTTCCCCGGCTACGGCGCGCACCGTTTCCCACAGCTTCACCATCTTTTCCTGCTGAGCGGCTGGCCCTGTCAGCTTCAGCTCGATAATCGGCATAGAAGATCGGTAGCCCAGCACCACACCCGACGGTAACGCCATGCCATCAAGCTGGCTTGCCAGATCGCTTTCAGAACGACCAAAGGTGGTCAGGCGCAGGCACAGCGGGGCATCGGCAACAGCAAAACGCTCGCGCAAGCGCGGCATAATTTGCTGATCGACCATGACCTTAAACTCAGACGGGACACCCGGCGTAAAAAACATCAGGCACTTGTTCAAGTGCAGCGCGAAACCACAGGCGGTGCCAACCGGGTTATCTACCATTTCCGCGCTGGCGGGGATTTGTGCCTGTTTACGGTTACTCGGCGCCATCACTCTGCCACGCTCGGCAAAAAACGTCTCCATTCGCGCCAGCCACTCTGCATGCTCAACCAGCCCTTCACCTGCTGCGGTGGCCGCCGCCAGCGCGCTGAGATCGTCGCTGGTCGGCCCTAAACCACCGTTCACAATCAGTATATCGGCGATCTGGCTACGCTGCGTTATTGCCGTCACCAGCGCATCGAGATCGTCCCCCACCGTCATCCGGCTGGTCATTGGTAATCCCTGTTGAAACAAATAATCCGCCAACCAGGCCGCATTGGTATCAATAATTTGACCATGCAGCACTTCATCGCCGGTACATAACATCTCGACCCTAAGCATTTTTTTATTCCTCGTGACGATCCTGAAACCACTTTAAAAAGTCGGATGAACAAACACAATGTTTCTTTCAAGCAGGCTGGGACCACAGGCTGCCGATGAGCCGCAATCCAGTGTAAATATAAAATTACACCCCTCGTAACGGCGTTTTGACAGAAATCACTGAATACTCTACCCTGCTGCCAAAAATATCTGGATAGCCACGCTATATATAGAGGAATAGGTGAAAAATCGTACTCTTGGCAGTATTTTTATCGTTGCTGGTACCACAATTGGAGCAGGAATGTTGGCGATGCCGTTAGCAACGGCTGGCGTCGGATTTGGCACGACATTGATGATATTAATCAGTCTGTGGGCACTGATGTGTTACAGCGCCCTGCTGCTGGTTGAAGTGTATCAACATCAGCCATCGCACACCGGGCTGGGCACGCTGGCAAAAATCTACCTCGGCCGCTGGGGACAGTGGATTACGGGTTTCAGTATGCTATTTCTGATGTACGCACTCACGGCAGCCTATATCAGCGGCGCGGGCGAACTGCTCGCGACCAGCATCAGCCAATGGAGTGGCTACTCACTTCCGCTGTCCGCCGGTATTCTACTCTTCACGCTGGTTGCCGGCGGCGTCGTTTGTATCGGGACATCCTCCGTCGATTTGTTTAACCGCATCCTGTTTAGTGGCAAAGTGCTCATGCTCGTCATTATGCTGGCCGTCATGGTGCCACATATTCAGCGCGTTAATCTCTTAACGCTCCCGCTGCAACAGGGTCTGACGCTCTCGGCATTACCCGTTATCCTGACCTCATTCGGCTTTCACGGCAGTATCCCCAGTATTGTGCACTACATGGGCGGCGACAGCCGTAAACTGCGCCGGATATTTCTTATCGGTAGCGTGATACCGCTGATTGCCTATATTTTCTGGCAACTTGCGATGCTAGGCAGCCTAAGTTCTTCAACATTCAACGCTATTTTGGCCGATCAGGCAGGGTTGAATGGACTGATGCAGGCTATTCGCACGCTGGTGGCTTCACCGCACGTTGAACTGGCCGTCCACCTGTTTGCTGATCTGGCGCTGGCGACCTCTTTCCTCGGCGTGGCGCTTGGGCTGTTCGATTATTTAGCCGATCTGTTTAAGCGTAAAAATAGCGTCACGGGGCGCGCGCAAACGGGTTTGCTGACCTTTATCCCACCGCTGGTGTTTGCCCTCTTTTATCCGCAAGGGTTCGTGATGGCGTTGGGCTATGCGGCGATCGCACTGGCCGTGCTGGCGCTGCTTATTCCCGTCCTGCTGAGCTGGCAGGTGCGCAAACAGCGTCCTGAAATACGCGCAACGCGCGGTGGCGCACCGGTTCTGGCACTGGTCTTCGCTAGCGGCGTAGGCATCATCCTGATCCAACTGGCGATGGTCGCCGGCTGGCTACCGTCGATTAGTTGACCTTCTCAGCGGTTAATCCAAGATATAAAAAACGCTGGAAGCATTTTTCAACGTTGCGTAGCAACGACCCTAAGGGTGACGGACAAGGATGTTGGTCATAAAAAAAGAGCGTGAATTCAACATTCACGCTCTTTTTCTTTCCAGCCGCGATACGTTACATGGCCAAAAGCCAACACACCTGCGGCTTGAAGTATGACGGGTATATTAGAAGTTCAGACCAACGCCGACATAGGCTGAATCAGCCAGTCTGTTATCCGGACCGCTTTCACGCGCCATATTGATGTAGCGGTAGCCGACATCAACGCTCAGCGGTGCAAAGACCTGCCAGCGTACGCCTGCTTTCCCTTCAACATAGTGATCGACATGGCTGGAGAAAGCATCCGGTGAATAGTAACCTTCGCCATACAGCGAGAACTGACGGCTCAGCGGCCACTGCACGCCACCGCCCAGAGCAACACCATAGCCATCATTGCCGTGATCCTGATTCAGGTACAGCGCTTTACCGCCCAGAGTCAGCTTGAGTGGGCCGACAGGGATGGTGTACCCCAGGCCGAAGCCATATACGTCATTGTTGTTGTCGCCGTGGGCATAGCTCACATTGCCCGCAAGCCCAGGAATGCCCAAACCGAAGCCCGCATTGGCGCCAGCATAATCGCGACCTGCTTCCCCGGAAAGGCTAATGGCATGTACAGACGCCGTTGCAAGTAACAGGCTTCCCGCACAGGCAATCACAAACTTTTTCATTTTCAATATCCTTAAAAACCGTCGTTAAACGCGCGTGTAAAGATGTTATCGTTGCCGATTCTACCCGAAACGCCCCCTCACTCCAGCATGAAATTGCCTTGAGCAGTGATTTATTCTTTTAATAATCATGAAAGTTTTCATTCAGCGCTGCTGACAATAGCAACAATAAGCGCCGCCTATTTGCTCAAAAAAGACAAAGTGAACAATAGTACTCATCATGGATGACGACAAAACAGGCAGAAGGAAACGATGATGAGAGAAGGAAAATTAGCCACAGGAAAGCATGCCACGGCGATGGATACCCCGCATACGGTGCATGCCGACAGGAACACCCCGATGCGGTTTCAGGACATGTGGTTTCTGGAAAAGCTGGCGCTGTTTGATCGTGAAACCAGCGCCAATCATCAGACAACGCATAAAAAACCGGCGGCGAACCCCAGCACCAACGCACCGGACAGCTAGCCTACGGCCGAGTCATGCTACCTGTTGGGCTCGTGGTGCGTTGCATTAACCCAGCTTTTTACCTGCTGGCGAGAAAGCTTAATCCCACCATTTTTCAGTTCAACAGGCAGCGCATAATACGCAACCGGACGCTGAAATCCGGCAAGCTGCGGCTGTAGCCAATCACGTACCGCATCAAGCGTCGTAGTTTGTGCCACTTCCAGCACCGCAACAGGACGGTGACCAAACTCTGCGTCTTCAACGGGCACAATACAGGCCTGTTGAACATCGGGATGTGTCAACAGCACGGCTTCGATATTCTCCGGCTGGATCCCTTCTCCGCCGCTGAAAAATTGATTATCCAGACGCCCTAAAATGTGCCACTCGCCCTCGGCAAAGCGCCCGCGATCCCGCGTGTGAAACCAGCCATCCTCATCGACCAGTGGAATCAGTTTCCCGTCACGCCAATAGCCAGCAGCTAGCGTGCTGCCGCGCAGCAGAATTTCATCCTCGACCAGCCGGATCTCCCGTCCAAGCAACGGCATGCCAACCCCCGAACGCCCATCGGCGCGTTTTGCGCAGGCTGTCGAAGCCAGTTCTGTCAGGCCATAGCCGCACCAGCAGCTTACGCCTCGGGCTTCCGCCTGTTGCGTCAGCGTCTGCGGAATCATCGCACCGCCGAGCAATACGGCTTTCAGTGCCGTAGGGAAGCTCTCCTCCGACAGCAATCGCCACAGCTGCGTTGGTACCAGAGAAGCGTGGGTGCAATCGCGCAGCGCACTGTCCAGAGGCTGATGCGCACGAACCACTATTGTGGCCCCCGTGGCGAGCCAGCGCCAAACAATCCCCTGCCCGGACACATGAAAGAGCGGAAGTGACAGCAGCCAGCTGTCGCGGGAGGAAAACGCCATCATCTGCACCACGCCTTCCGCGCTGGAAAGATGAGCCGCGAACGTGTGCGCCACCGCTTTCGGCATCCCGCTGGAGCCGGACGTCAGCGTCAGCGTCGCCAGCCGGTCGGCCTGCCAGCGCAATCGTTCGGTGCAGTGACGTTCTTCAGTATCACCCGATGACAAAGAAAGCGTGCGCACGGCATTCGGCCAGGGCTTATCATTCAGGCACAGGCCATACGCGACATTTAGCGCGGGCAACAGCGCCTCGGTTAACACATCGGGCAGCTGTGGATTCAGCGGCAGCACGCGTGCACCGCACTGTAATAGCGCCAGATAGCTGAACAACATCTGGACGCTATTCTTACCACGCAGCGCGACCGTACTGTCGGCCGTCACGCCCTGCTGTGTGAAATGGTGCGCCAGATGATCCACCCGCTGGGCAAGCGCCTGCCAGCTCCAGCGGGTTTCATCTTCAATCAATGCGACAGGCTCATGCAACGAGACAGACTTATTCAACGAAACAGACTGGGGCGCCTGGCTAGCCCAGTGTCGCCACGGCCAGTCAGTCAGGATTGCCATACCACGTCCAGTTGCTCGGCAGCCAGCAGCGGCAACGTGCTCTCCGGCCAGCGTTGAATCACCTGCGCCTGCATCAGATCCAACGTATCCAGCCCAGGGATCGTGTCCGGCGTCAGCCAGTGTGCCAGACGCGCCAACTGCGTTAAGCCCAAACTCGATTCAATACTGGAACTGATCACCGCCGTTAACCCAGCCTGATGCGTGTCCTGCACCAGTTGCTGGCAGCGTGCGAGGCTGCCGACCAGCGTCGGCTTAATGACAATCGCACTCACGCCCGGCTCGGCTTCCACCCGAAAATCCGCCTCGCGCACGCTCTCATCCCAGGCAATACTGATACCCGTTTCCCGTGCAAATTCGCGAGATTCTTCACGGGTTTTGCAAGGTTCTTCGAGGAAGGCAATGCGTGAACGCAATGACGGCGCGACATAGCGGGCAAAACCGTCCGCTTTGGCGCGCGTCCAACTGCGGTTGGCATCCAGACGGAGTTTCAGATCCGGCAAGGCTTCCAGCAGCACGTTCACGATCATGCCGTCACGCACCGCTTCGTACAGACCGACTTTGATCTTGGCCACTTTCTCGCCCGGCATCGTCTGTAGCATCTCGAACAGCTCATCGGGATCGCCGCTGCACAATGGCGCTTTGCGATAGTCCGCTGCCTGCGGCAGATGCTGATCCAGTTCAGCCTGTGCACAGCTCAAGCCAAAGGCAACAGATGGTGGAAGATCGTCAGAAAATGCCTGCCCTGCCACCCACGATTGCAGTTGTTCAAGCGCGGCTGATTCCGCCTCTGTCAGCGTTTCCACGCTAAATTCCGGCAGCGGTGCAATCTCGCCCCAGCCCAATCGCTCGCCGTCTTGCAGACGAACGATAAGACCATCGCGGGTTTTCAGGCGCTGATTACGCAGTACCACCCCGGCTTCCATCGGCACGCTGTAACGATAGAGAGTGACCCGACGCATTACGGATTCCGTTTGAATTTGCTGAAGTCAGGCTGACGTTTTTCGTTGAACGCGTTACGGCCTTCCTGCCCTTCGTCCGTCATGTAGAACAGCATGGTGGCGTTACCCGCCAGTTCCTGCAAGCCAGCCTGACCGTCGCAGTCCGCGTTCAGTGCCGCTTTCAGGCAACGCAGCGCCATCGGGCTGTTTTGCAGCATTTCACGGCACCAGCGCACGGTCTCTTTTTCCAGCTCGGCCAGCGGAACCACGGTGTTCACCAGTCCCATATCCAGCGCTTGCGCCGCATCGTACTGGCGGCACAGGAACCAGATTTCACGCGCTTTTTTCTGACCCACGATGCGTGCCATGTAAGACGCGCCCCAGCCGCCGTCAAAGGAACCGACGCGCGGGCCGGTTTGACCGAAAATGGCGTTCTCTGCCGCAATGGTCAGGTCGCACATCATGTGCAGAACGTGTCCACCGCCGATGGAATAGCCCGCAACCATCGCGACAACCGGCTTCGGACAGGTACGGATCTGGCGCTGAAAATCCAACACATTCAGGTGATGTACACCGCTGTCGTCCTGATAGCCGCCGTAGTCGCCACGTACTTTCTGATCGCCGCCGGAGCAGAATGCTTTATCACCCGCACCGGTCAGGATGATCGTGCCAATCCCGTCATCGTGACGCGCATTGTCGAGCGCCTGAATCATCTCTTTTACCGTTTGCGGACGAAACGCATTGCGTACCTGAGGACGGTTAATGGTGATTTTGGCAATACCATCGATGGATTTGTGGTAGAGGATATCGGCGAAATCGCCGCTGCAATCGTGCCATTCAATCGGTGCGTAAAGCAGTTCTTCACTCGGATAAAGCATAGTTATCAATCCTTAACGGGATGCAAAAAGAAAATCGCGAACCCGCTCGGCATACGCCGTTGGATTCGCCTGATGAGCATTATGGCCCGCCTGCGCGACGCTCAGTAACGGCAGGCCGTAGTGCGCCGCCAGCGTTTGAAATTTCACATCGCTGGCACCGCATAAATAAACAAAAGGCATCGACAGGTGTTGGAGGCGTTCAGCCAAAAAAGGCTGACGCCCCAGCGAGGTGGCTTCCAGCATTGCCGCAACGGATGCGCCGTGATTCGCGCTGCGGCGCGTAATCAGTTGTTCACGCTGTACTGAATCCACATCAGCAAACACCGCCTGCTGATACCAGTCCTGCAAGACCCCTGGCAGAGGTTCCTGGCGAAAGCGCTGCGCCCAGCGTGCATCATGATGAATACGCTCCGTACGCAACTCAGGCGTCGCCAGACCGGGGTGTCCCCCTTCGACCAATAGCCCGAGCATACCGTCATGCTGCCCGTGGCAGGCGTGATACATCGCGATACGCCCACCGAGCGAATAGCCCAGCAGCCAATAGCGCGTAATGCCCTGCGCCAGCAGCGTGGCGCTTAGCTGGCGACTCACATCGGCAAAATCGGCAGTGGCAATCGTTCGTGACGCGCCGTGCCCGGGTAAATCCACCAGCAGCACGGGCCAGTCACGACAAAATGGCAGGACCGGCAGCCAGTCCTCGCCGCTGCCTAATAAACCATGCAGGCACACCAGCCACGGCTGCCCAGAAGCCACCGCACTATGCGTCACCTTCTGGCAGCTTAGCTCTTGAAAACGCGGTCTCTGAAAAGCCAGCCTCTGAGAATCTAGCGCGCCCATGTCGCCACCTGCGCGACCAGTTCGTTAAGCGTTGCTGCGCCGTCCTTCGGTTCAACCACCACTTCCAGCAGCGTAACGCCCCCCTGTGCCCAGCAATCCGTCACCGTATTCGCCAGCTGTTCCCAGCTCTCGGCACGCACGTAATTGAGGCCAAACATCGCGGCGGCGTGGCCGAATTCCACATTTTGCGGCATGCAGTAAAACGCTTCACGCTGTGCAACTGGCGTCGGCAGCAGGGAAAATATCTGGCCGCCGTTATTGTTCACCACGATCAACACCAGCGGTGCGGGAGCCTGACGCAGCAGCGCCAGCGCATTCAAATCGTATAACGCGGAAAGATCGCCGACGATGCCCAGCGTCGGTTTTGCCGTGGCACGCTGCACGCCTGCCAGCGTGGAGATCAGGCCATCAATACCGCTGGCACCACGATTACCGTACACCGGATACCCCTGTGGGAGTTGCGCCAGCGCGTCGATCAGCCTCACCACAAGGCTGTTGCCGACAAACAGCTGTCCGTCCGGCGGCAACAGCGCCGGGATGCGCTGAGCCAGTTGTGCTTCCCCAAAACGGGAAGCCAAGTGGGTATCAATCTGCCGCTGCGTTTTATCGGCAATATCCACCAACATATCCGCCCACGGCACCTGCTTATGCGCTGGGTGCGCAGAAAGCCATTCGCCCACATCGGCGACCAGTCGGCGTCCGCGATGGTGGGCCGGATCCAGCCGTCCCGGTAGATCGTCAATTAACCAAAATTCTTGCGGCTGGCACTGTTCCTGCCATTGCAGCAGACGTTTACCCGTCAGGCTACCGCCGAACTGCAAGACAATCTCCGCCTGCCGTAAGCGATCCGCCGCGTCAGGATGTGCCAGCCAGATATCCGCGCAGGGTAACGGCTGCCCGCTTTGCGACAGAACATCACCAATCAGCGGCCAGCCCAATTCGTTCGCCCACGCGGCAAGGCGCGCTCCCTGTTCGGGACTCACGCGACCGGCGAGAACGACGCCCCGCTTCTGCCGCCACTGCGGCCAGTCCGGCTGCACCGCCAGCGCACTCTGGCGCATTTCACGCAGCCAGGGCTCACGGCTGCTCCACCAGTCGCCCAGCGTCATCAGCCAATCCTGATACGCCGTGCCGTCATCGGCACCGTACAGCGGTTCAGCAAAGGGGCAGTTAATGTGCAGCGCGCCGTGCGCCAGTCGCGCCATAGCGCTATCCACAGAAGAAACCAGCCAGCTAGCCGGAATGTCGGGCGTGGGACGCGGCAAATCCAGCGCCAGCGTGGGGTGTGAAGCATACAATGCATGTTGACGAATCGCCTGATTCGCCCCGCAGTCAATCAGCTCCGGCGGGCGGTCAGCCGTCAGAACGACCAACCGTTCGCCGGTCAGCCCAGCTTCAATGATGGCCGGATAAAGGTTCGCGGCAGCCGTACCTGACGTCACGATAATCGCAACTGGTTCACGCGAGGCTTTTGCCAACCCCAGAGCCAGATGTCCGAGTCCTCGCTCATCAAAATGCGTGTGGCAAATCAGCGCGTGATTGTCCGCCGCAGACAAGGTCAGCGGCGTGGAGCGAGAACCAGGCGCGATGCAGACATGCCGGACACCGTGGCGGGTCAGCGATTCCAGCAGTAATGTAGCCCAGCGGCGATTAAATACACTTGTTGACATGATGTACTCAACAACTCAGGTTGCAGGTTATTCCCGCCATCTTCCTGTGTACTGGCGGTATGCTCACAGAAAATGATGGATATAGACAAAATACGAATGATCAAACTGTTGGCGGCCTGGTTGCCCTTCAGCAAACATCAAGATCGGCACTATTATATTTTTTTTTATCACGCTGACTTTGATATAAACCATTACCTGACACAACAACCATAAAACAAAACTATGACATATCACCGTCTAACAGGGATCTCAGCCCTGCGGCTTTGTTTTCCAACTCCTGCCATTCTTGTTCTGGATCAGAACCGGCCACAATTCCGGCACCGGCATAGAGCGTCAAAATATGATCCCGCACTTCGGCCGAACGTAGCGCCACGCTGAATTCAGACTGCTGACGAGAAAGGTAACCCGCCGACCCTGCATACCAGCCGCGTTCAAATGGTTCATGTTCGGCAATAAAACGGCGCGCCTCTTGCCTCGGCAAACCCGCGACCGCCGCCGTGGGCTGTAATGCATTCAGGCACGCGCTATCAGACGCGGTTCGCAATGTGGCATGAATGGTACGGCGCAGATGCTGCACTTTACGCAGGCGCACAATTTCCGGCGGCATCACGTCCAGCGACAGCGCCGACTGCTGTAGCCGCTGGCAAATATCATCCACCACCAGCATGTTCTCGCACTGATTTTTGGTGTCATTCATCAGCCAGTCGCCCAGTTCAGCGGCTTTGTGCGCATCACGATCGCTTGCCACCGTTCCCGCCAGCGCTTCCGTTTCCAGTTCGCTCCCCCGACGGCGATAAAGCCGTTCCGGGCTGGAGCCGAGAAACGCATGACGCGCGTCGTGCGCCAGCATGAAATGGAAGCAGTGGTGATTTGCCGCCCGGCTGGCGGCCATAAAGGTGGTTGCCTGTAGCGGCTGCGTCAGCGTTAGCGTCGTTGTCCGCGCCAGAACGACCTTTTCCATCAGTCCCGCGTTAATATCGTGCAGCGCCCGCTGGAGCAAATCAATCCATCCCTGACGCTCCGGCTGATGCCCGACGGACTGTACTTCCGCATGCAAAGGCGGAGACGACGCAGACGGCAGAAGCAGATTAAGAAACGCCGAGGCTTCGGCGGCATCCTGCTGCAATGAAGTGTCGCTGAACAGATTAATGCTCAGGCTGAGCGTATCATCCTGACGCCGCAATTCTGCTCGGGGCAAAAACAGGTAGCCAGGTGAAGACGTGCCGCTTTCTTTTATCTGGTTAAACGCATTCAGCCCCCAGATACGGACGTTGGGATCGCACTGCTGCTGAGCAAGAAATGCTTCTGCATCCTGAAGATGACGAAACCCGCACACGTTGCCGCAAACGGCGGCTTCTTCACGATCCTGACGGTGCTGCCAATAGAACTGCGGGTACACCGGCTGAGTCGCCAGCCACGGCAATAGCTCAGACGCACCGCTGAGGGTTAATGAACGCGTTATTTGTCTGAAACCTGCGCGTTCAGGCTGTGGCTCGCGCAAATCCTGCTGCAAATGCCGCAGCAAGTCGGAAAGTTGTTTCACCGTCACTCCGGAGACCTAACACAAAGTAGGGGATTATACGGGAAAAAAACACGTCGTGGGTGAGAGGTTACGCAAGACCATAACGGCGGTACAGGCTGAAATCGCATCAAACGGCAAAACGGCGCGTGTGCATCACTTTAAAATCCCATTCCATCATCATTATTGCTTCAATTGACCTATTCTTTTGCCGATTATCTAATCGGCATTTTTTTGCCCGCGATACTGCATCAGGAAGCGCTTTCCCCCTCCCCCTCGAACCACGCACCAGGATTCTTTCCATTCAGGCCGCGAGTTATGGTAAAAATAGGCCCTTGTTACATCGACCGGATAGCCTCATCAGGATGAGTACAACGCTGAATTCCAACCCGTTATGCATCAACCAGAATCTGCCAGGCAAAAAGGCACAGGCAGCGACACGCATCGTTTTCTTTGTTGCGGGTTTCGCCATGGCTTCCTGGGCACCGCTGGTTCCCTTTGTCAAAACGCGGCTGGCTATCAGTGATGCCTCTCTGGGGATGTTGCTACTTTCTCTCGGTATTGGCTCGCTGCTGGCGATGCCGCTCACTGGTTTCCTCACCAGCAAGCTAGGCTGCCGTAGCGTGATTTTGCTGGCAAGCGCGCTGCTTTGTCTGGTATTACCCGCGTTGACGCAGGCTGGCACGTTGCCCCTGATGGCGATAACGCTGCTCTTTTTCGGTGCATCTATCGGTATGATCGATGTCTCGATGAATATTCAGGCCGTCATCGTAGAACGCGCCAGCGGTCGGGCGATGATGTCCGGTTTTCATGGTTTCTTTAGCGTCGGGGGGATTGTCGGCGCAGGCGGCGTCAGCGCCCTGCTGTGGCTTGGCCTGTCCCCGCTGATGGCGATCCTGGCGATGGTTGCGTTGATGCTGATATTTATGGCAACAGCGCACAAGCACCTGCTGCGCACCACAAATCAGGATGACGGTGGCCCGCTGTTTGTCATCCCGCGCGGTTGGGTGATGTTCATTGGCTCGCTGTGCTTCATCATGTTCCTGGCCGAAGGTTCCATACTGGACTGGAGCGCCCTCTTTTTAACGGTTGAACGCAACCTGACCGGCGCGCAGGCGGGCATGGGCTATGCCGCATTTTCCGTCGCCATGACGCTGGGTAGACTGAACGGCGATCGCATCGTTAATGCGCTCGGGCGCTACGCGATTCTTACCGGCGGCAGCCTCTGTGCCTCACTCGGTCTGATATTAACGATTAGTATTGATAATGCGATCACCGCTATTCTTGGTTTCGTGATGGTCGGCATCGGCGCATCCAATGTGGTGCCAATTCTTTTCAGCGCAGCGGGAAATCAAAAGATCATGCCGCCTAATCTGGCTATCGCCTCGATTACCACCGTGGGCTATGCAGGCATTCTGATCGGCCCGACCATTCTCGGCTTTATTGCACAGTTCAGCAATTTGGCTACCGCATTTGGGTTTGTCGCCTTGCTGTTGCTGGCCGTCAGCGCCAGTGCGCGTGCCGTCATCCGCTAATCAGGAGCGTTAATTGATGCCAGCTATGATCCTGCGTTATTTTTCTCTCCTTACGGTGTTATCGATCCTGATTACCGGAACCTTCGGCTACAGCTACATCAACGATTTGCTGGCGGACAAAAAACATGCTCTGACAACTATTGCTCAGGGCATACAAAAACGTGTCGATACCTATCGTTTTTTCACCTATCAAATATACGGCAGCCTGAACAGCGAACCACCCACTAACGACGCCAACATCACCGCCATTAGTTTAATGCCGAATGTTTTCTACGTAGAAAAAAACGGTCAGAAAACGGACGCGCTGATTTTCGGACAACACGATAAAGGCACGCTGACGTCGGTTCGTCGGATATCCCGTTACCTTGATATTCTCTGGGGTGCGGAAAACAGCGTCTATTCCATGTATTACCTGAATGGTATCGACAACAGCCTGACGATGATTTCCACGCAGACGCTGAAAGATATCTCTTCGCAGTTCCGTGGCAATTATATTACGGTCATCGCCGAGGCTCGCCGAACGGAAATGCTGCAACAGGCGAATGTGTTAGACGAGCGTGAAAGTTTTTCCCCGCTGCGTAAATTACGCTTCTATAACGATTACTATTTTACGCTGCGCACCACATTCAATCAGCCGGGCCATCTGGCGACAATTCTTGCTTTCGATCTGCCGATTAACGATTTAATCCCGGATACCATTACGCGTGAGCATCTTATGCTGAAGCCGGATACGCCGGCGGCCAGCAATATGGACAGCAACAATAATGGTGAAGGCTCGGCCGACGTGCAGCTTCACGGATCCAATATTGAAATCTCCGCCACGCTCGTTAATGCGCCGCTAAAAATTGTTTTTCAGGTGCCCGTAAAAACCCTGATTATTGATTCATTGCGTAATAACGTCTGGCTTCTACTGCTGAATTTGGTCCTGCTGAGTTTATCCATTGCGGGCTTTTATCTTTTCCGTCGGAAGTATGCACACCCCGTAGAGGATTTATCCCATCAGTTGGAAAAGAAACTGGATATTTACCGTGAAACCACGAGCAGAATCCCGATGGGCGTGCTGGTTTATGACTTCAGCAGCAATAAAATCATCATACAAAATGAGCGTGCGGAGCATTTACTTCCGCACCTGAGCCTGCAAAAAATCACCAATATGGCGGACGAGCATCAGGGCATCATTCAGGTCACGATCAATAATGAAATGTATGAAATCCGCCAAATTCGTAGCCAATATTCACCTGATTATTGCCTCTTCCTGCTGCGTGAACAGGATAAAGAGATTCTGGTACAGCGGAAGCTGCTGCTCGCCCAACGTGAATATGAAAAGAATATTCACGCCAGAAAACGTTTATTCCAAAACTTGCTCAGCGAATTCAAACAGCCGCTGATTTCACTGCAACAGCATATTCATGCGCTGCGCCACGGCGATACGGTACAGACACCAACATTGGAACAGCTCACGGCGGATACCCGTTGCGCTATCGAGCTACTGGAAAATATCGCCCTGCACGAAAAGCTGGAAGCGCAGGAATGGGCCGTGGTCAACGACAGCTTTTCGCCGCTGGCGCTGATGGACAATGTTCTGCTTGAGCTACTACCGCGGTTGAAGCAAAAAGGTCTGGCCCTGTTCCATCACTACAATCTGGATAGTAATCAAACTTACGTGGGTGATGCCGGGTTGCTGAAAAAGACGCTGGCGCTGCTGCTGAATTATTCGGTGACCAATACGGATTACGGCAAAATTACGGTGTCCGTTGACAGAAAAAATAATGAGTCGGATACGCTGATTATTCAGGTCAGCGATACAGGAACCCATGTTTCAGGCAAAGAACAGGAAAATATCCGCCATCCTTTCCTGCACACCGCCACTTCCGATCGTTTCGGGCAAAATTCAGGATTGACCTTATTTTTGTGTAATCAACTCTGTAATAAACTGGGCGGTGCGTTAACCATCAACAGTAAGTCCGGGTTAGGTACACACTATATTCTGACGCTAAAACTGGAGCCAGAAGCGCTTCCCGTTGAGGAAGAAAAACTGCTGGATGGTATTACCATTCTGCTGGATGTGACGTCTGATGAAGTACAGCATATTGTCGGCAATATGCTGACGGGTTGGGGGGCGAATTATCTGGTCAACGATGAACGCCAGATTAATCAGGAAGCCGATATCTGTATTACTGACGACCCGGAAAACAAAGCAGATTATACGCTGCTGTTGAGTCACGACGATGACACATTAACGCCTTTGGGCCCGCGCCGTTTGCGGGTGAATTATAATATCAGCCACCTCCTGCTGGAGGCATTACTTAAGCTGATTGAGCTACAACTGGAAACATCACCCGATGCGCTACAGGAAGGGGAACAGGATGATGTCGAATTTTACGCCGCGCAACTAGCATCAAGCGACTATTATTCGCTGTTCGTGGAGACAGTACCGGATGATTTAAAGAGGCTGTATACTGAAGCGGAAGCAGGCGATTTCCCGTCACTTTCGCAGACGGCACACCGGCTGAAAGGCGTGTTTGCCATGCTAAATCTGCATCCTGGCAAACTGTTGTGTGAACAGCTTGAACAGCATATTACCGCGCATGATAGTGAACAGATCGAGGCTAACCTTCATGAAATTGAGAGGTTTGTCAGTGCATTACTATCCCCAGAAGAACCTAAAGGGCAGCAAGGTAGCCAACAAGATGAGTAACCAAAACGATGAGTAACTTAAACGTAATTATTGCCGACGACCATCCTATTGTCCTTTTTGGCATCAAAAAATCGCTTGAGCAGATTGAATGGGTCAATGTGGTTGGCGAATTTGAAGACTCAACAGCGCTGATCAACAACCTGCCTAAGCTGGACGCTAACGTTTTAATTACCGATTTATCCATGCCTGGCGATAAATACGGCGATGGCATCACCCTCATTAAATACATTAAGCGCCATTTTCCTCATCTCTCTATTATTGTTCTCACCATGAATAATAATCCGGCGATTCTGAGCGCGGTGCTGGATTTGGATATCGAAGGTATCGTTCTGAAACAGGGCGCGCCGACCGATTTACCCAAAGCGCTGGCTGCCCTGCAAAAAGGGAAGAAGTTCACGCCGGACAGCGTATCCAAAGTGTTGGAGAAAATCAGCGCCAGCGGCTACGGTGACAAACGCCTGTCACCGAAAGAAAGTGAAGTGCTGCGCCTGTTTGCCGAAGGTTTTTTGGTCACCGAAATCGCCAAAAAACTCAACCGCAGTATCAAAACGATCAGTAGCCAGAAGAAGTCAGCGATGACTAAGCTGGGCGTCGACAACGATATCGCCCTGCTGAACTATCTGTCTTCCGTTAATGGCGGCGCAACGCAGGTCGACTAAGCCTTTCCTCACCTGCGCCAGCAACCGCTGGTGCAGGTTATTCCCCAGATGTTCTCGCCTGACGCACCACGTTACTGTAATACGCCAGCGCCTGCTGCAAGGTATCCAGCGTAACCGGTTTTGACAAACAGTTATCCATTCCCGCGCCGAGGCAACGTTCCCTTTCCTCCGCCAATGCATTTGCCGTCACGCCGATAACCGGGAAGCGTAATCCCTGCTCGCGCATGCGCTGTGTAAACAGATAACCATCCATATTCGGCATATTGACATCCGTCAGTACGATATCAATGTGGTTTTTGCTCAATACGCCCAGCGCATCGACCCCATCATTCGCCGTTATGGCCTGATAGCCCAGAGAACCCAGTTGATCCGCCAGCAGACGACGGTTGATGGGGTGATCGTCAACCACCAGAATCATAATGTCGCCATTCTCATCCCGTACATAGCTGGCCAGCGGTGGTGAAATCTCGGTGTGCGTTCTGTCCTCGTTTTCTGAACGATAGATTTTCTCCAGCAAATCGGGCAGATGTTGCGGTGTGGATGTCCCTTGAACCCAGTGTCCCGCACTCACTTCCTGCGCTGCCCCATTATGGGCACCGCTCATTACAATATGTGCCCGAACCGTGACGTCCTCTTCTGGCATGTAATCACTAATCATCACATCATCAGGCGACACGGTTTGATTCTGATAGCGCGCCACCTGCAACCCTTGATCCTGCAACAACGTCAGCAAATAAGACTCCAGCCGGGCATTGCGTATCCTCAGCCAGCACATTTTCCCTTGCAGACTGACATTGATCGCCGCAGGGACATAACGCGCTTTATACAGCGGGATTCTGACGCCAAACAGGCTGCCGAGCCCAGGCTCCGACTCAATGGTAATGTCTCCATCCATCAGGTTGACCAGCTTTTCACAAATGGCCAACCCTAGCCCCGTTCCCTGAAAATGACGCTGAACGCCGCTCCCCGCCTGGAAGAACGGGTCAAACAGCTTCACCGCCTCGCGAGGTTGAATCCCTACGCCGGTATCACGTACCACAAATTCCAGATAGCCATCGCGGCAGCCGACTTCAAAAATGATGCAGCCCGTATCCGTAAACTTGATGGCGTTGCTCAGCAGGTTAGACAACACCTGCTGCAAACGTACGGGATCGCCAAACAGGCTGACCGGCACATTGGGATCGATAAAGCAGTACAGCGTCAGGCGCTTTTTCACCACCAGCGGAAGATAGTTGCTGGTGATGTGGCTGATGACCTCATGCGGCGCAAACTCACACGGTTCGATCTTTAGCTGTTCCGACTCGATCTTGGAAAAGTCGAGGATATCGCTGATGATTTTCAGCAGCAGCGAGGAAGAATTGTTCATCGCCACCACCAGACGGTTGGCGTCCTGCGGCAGCGATTTGGTTTGCAGCAAATCGAGGTTACCGATAATCCCGTACAGCGGCGTGCGCAGTTCATGGCTGACGGTGGCCAGGAACATCGATTTAGACTGGCTTGCCTGCTCGGCAGCATTCGCCATTTCCTGTAGCGACTCTTCCATTTTGACGCGCGCGCTGACGTCCAGCAGCACACAAATCGCCACGTTTTCATTACGATAGCGCGAATGGACAAAGCTGATTTGCAGGTGATGATTGCGGCTGGTCATGACATCCACAAACTTGGATTGCTGCTCGCAAATGATTCGGGTAATGCGCAGCCTGTCCTCGTGGGTCAGCAGGTTGAGATAGTTGTGCGCCAGCTCGTTACTGAGGATGTTCGTGCCGTCATTGATACGCAGGATACAAATCCCGACCGGTGCCGAAGCCACAATTTTGCGGTTGAATTGCTCGTTCTCTTCCAGTTGGAACGCATTCACTTCCGCTGGCAACAGCATTTTCCGCTCAAACACCAGCGCCAGCACAAACAGCAAGATAGCCGATAGCATATTCAGCACTAGCATATTGATCATCAAGGCACTGATATGGGAGAGCAGCACCTTTAGCGGCAGCGAATACACGATACTGAATGACGTCGGCGGCAGCGACTTCTTCAAAATGAGTTCATCATAACCATTCACATAGCCGAAATAGTTATGATCGGAGGGATAGCCATCTACCGACGAAGCGTAACGCCCTTTATCATCGGAAAACTGCAAAACCACCTGATTATATTGATCTAGCAACCGCGCCCCGATCGGGAATTTACCTATAGTGACGAAGTCATCCAGACGAATAGTCTGTTCAATCCCCATGATGACTTCCAGCTTGTTATCCACATAAATCGGCGTCAGCGCATATAAATAGCCGACATCGGGGATAGACGCGGGGGTAATCCAATAGAGCGTTTCATCGCGCCCGGTTTGGGTGCGATTCTTCTTCTGATCCTGAAACCGATCCTGCACGTTTTTAAGCAAGTTATCGCGGTCGAGCGACTGGTTACGGATGCCAAAATCAACCATACAGCGCCGATCGCCGCCGACAAAAAAGACCCGGTTAAGATCGTAGACGGCAGAGAAATTATCCTGCCAGCCGTTAAAGAAATGACTTAATGAAAGCAGTGCCGCATTCCCGCCATATTGCGTGGAACAGGTTGCACCGGGCGCAAGCGAATAAACGGAGACACCAGGGCCTCCTTCCATTGGCGATTCTGCTTTTTCTCGCGCCAGCACCAGCCGATTTGCCGCCAGATACTGGAGTTCTCGCACAATATCCGATGCGTGTCGAATATAGCCCTGCGACTGATCAAAACTGAGGTTATACTCCTGCCGCAGTTCGGACTCTTTTCCATTCAATACTTTAGTGACATAAAAAACGGATATCAGCGCGCCCAGCACCCACAGCATGATCGCCAGAACCCGAAACAAATAGCGGGAAACTTTTAACGTGGTATGGAATGAGGCGAGATATTTCAAGTGGATACCGTTGAATAATGGAAGGACCCGTTTGCTGATACACTACCGAGTGTCGATAAAAAAAGCCAGCGCATCGCGCTGGCTTATTCGACTCATTCCGGCTAAGGAAAAGGCTTATTCGTCATCTTCTGCGATATCATCATCGCCATCAATGTCGTCGATAGCATCATCGTCTTCGGCGATCTCGCCTTCAACTTTTACTACGCCATCCAGCTCTTCATCTTCTACCGGCTCGGCTACACGCTGCAGGCCAACAACATTTTCGTCTTCCGCCGTACGAATCAACGTCACGCCCTGCGTGTTACGGCCAACGATGCTGACTTCAGACACGCGCGTACGCACCAGCGTTCCCGCATCGGTGATCATCATGATCTGGTCTGCGGCATCAACCTGAACCGCGCCAACCACTTTACCGTTACGTTCGCTGACCTTGATAGAGATAACCCCTTTCGTCGCACGCGACTTGGTTGGGTACTCGTTCACGGCAGTTCGTTTACCAAAGCCATTTTGCGTAACGGTCAGGATATCGCCTTCGCCACGAGGAATGATCAGCGAAACAACGCGATCTTCACCTTGCAGATTGATACCACGAACACCCGTTGCCGTGCGGCCCATAGAGCGCACCGCCTGTTCGGAGAAGCGAACCACTTTACCTTCCGCAGAGAACAGCATCGCTTCGTCGCTGCCATCGGTCAGGTCAACGCCAATCAGCTCATCGCCTTCGTTCAGGTTAACCGCGATGATCCCCGCGCTGCGCGGACGGCTGAATTCCGTCAGCGACGTTTTCTTCACGGTACCGCTCGCGGTTGCCATGAAGATGTGGCGGCCTTCTTCGTATTCACGTACCGGCAGAATCGCGGTGATACGCTCATCCGCTTCAAGCGGCAGCAGGTTGACGATCGGGCGACCGCGCGCGCCACGGCTGGCTTCCGGCAGTTGGTACACCTTCATCCAGTACAGACGACCACGGCTGGAGAAGCACAGAATCGTGTCGTGGGTGTTTGCCACCAGCAGACGATCGATAAAGTCTTCTTCTTTTATACGCGCGGCAGATTTACCTTTGCCCCCACGGCGCTGTGCTTCGTAATCGCTCAGCGGCTGATACTTCACATAACCCTGATGAGACAGCGTAACGACGACATCTTCCTGATTAATCAGATCTTCGATGTTGATGTCGGCGCTGTTCGCCGTGATTTCCGTACGACGCTCATCGCTGTACTGGGTTTTAATCGCTTCCAGCTCTTCGCGGATAACTTCCATCAGGCGCTCAGGACTGTTGAGGATATAAAGCAGCTCGGCGATTTCCGCCAGCAGTGCTTTATATTCATCCAGCAGTTTTTCGTGCTCCATGCCGGTCAGTTTCTGCAAACGCAGATCCAGAATCGCCTGCGCCTGCTGTTCCGTCAGGTAGTAGCGACCGTCACGGATGCCGAATTCCGGCTCCAGCCACTCTGGACGCGCGGCATCATCGCCCGCACGTTCCAGCATTGCCGCCACGCTGCCCAGTTCCCATGCTTGTGCGATCAGCGAGGCTTTCGCTTCAGCAGGTGATGGAGCACGGCGAATCAGTTCGATAATCGGATCGATGTTCGCCAGCGCAATCGCCAGACCTTCAAGGATATGGGCGCGGTCACGGGCTTTACGCAGTTCAAAAATGGTACGACGCGTCACCACTTCGCGGCGGTGGCGCACAAACGCAACCAGAATGTCCTTCAGCGGCATAATCTTCGGCTGGCCCTGATGCAGAGCGACCATGTTGATGCCGAATGAGGTCTGAAGCTGCGTCTGGGAATACAGATTATTCAGGACCACTTCACCCACGGCGTCACGCTTAATCTCGATGACGATACGCATACCGTCTTTATCGGATTCGTCACGCAGTGCGCTGATACCTTCGATACGCTTGTCTTTAACCAGCTCGGCAATTTTCTCGATCAGGCGCGCTTTGTTCACCTGATACGGAATTTCGTGCACGATGATGGTTTCACGTCCGGTTTTCGCGTCGGCTTCCACTTCGGCGCGCGCACGGATGTATATTTTACCGCGCCCGGTGCGATAGGCTTCTTCAATACCGCGTCGGCCATTGATGATCGCCGCTGTCGGGAAGTCCGGGCCTTTGATGTGTTCCATCAATCCTTCAAGGCTGATGTTTTCATCGTCGATATACGCCAGACAGCCGTTCACGACTTCCGTCAGGTTGTGCGGTGGAATGTTTGTTGCCATCCCGACGGCGATACCGGAAGAACCGTTAACCAGCAGGTTAGGAATACGCGTTGGCATGACGTCAGGAATCTGCTCGGTGCCGTCATAGTTCGGCACAAAATCGACCGTCTCTTTTTCGAGATCGGCCAGCAGTTCATGAGCAATTTTCGACATGCGAATTTCGGTATAACGCATCGCCGCCGCGGAGTCGCCGTCAATCGAACCGAAGTTACCCTGACCATCAACCAGCATGTAGCGCAGTGAGAAAGGCTGCGCCATACGCACGATGGTTTCATAAACGGCAGAGTCGCCGTGCGGGTGGTATTTACCGATGACATCCCCGACGACACGGGCGGATTTTTTATACGGTTTGTTCCAGTCGTTGCCCAGTACGCTCATCGCATACAGTACGCGGCGGTGTACCGGTTTAAGTCCATCACGAACATCTGGTAATGCACGTCCGACAATAACGGACATCGCATAATCCAGATACGAGCTTTTCAGCTCTTCTTCAATGTTGACCGGTGTGATTTCTCTGGCAAGGTCGCTCATGGAGCCGCTATCCCTCTATTTAGGCATCTACCCGTGTTCAGAAAAGTGAACCGTTCAGTAAGGTGAACTGTTCAAAAGGTGAAAAATTATATCACAAAGCGCCGTTTCGGGGGAAACTCCCTTCCACCCTGAACAGACTGTTTTGCCACTGAACCTTTATTTTGCAGAGAAAGGTATCCCGCAGAGAAAAACGACACCGCTGCACGTTGCGACACGAAGGGAGTATACTCGCGGCAGTAAAAGATGACGAAAGGCAGCGATGACAGATGAATGTAGAAAATCAAACTCCGAACGTTGACCATCAGGAGATTGCCAAATTTGAGGCTATCGCTTCACGCTGGTGGGATTTAGACGGTGAATTCAAACCGTTACACCGCATTAATCCGCTACGTCTGGGCTATATTTCGCAGCGTGCGGAAGGCCTGTTCGGCAAGAAAGTGCTGGATGTCGGCTGCGGCGGCGGCATTTTAGCCGAGAGTATGGCGCGCGAAGGCGCAGACGTCACCGGGCTCGATATGGGCGCAGAACCGCTACAGGTCGCACGTCTGCATGCGCTGGAAAGCGGTGTCGCCGTCAATTACGTGCAGGAAACGGTAGAAGCCCATGCACACGCGCATCCGAGCCTCTACGATGTCGTCACCTGTATGGAAATGCTGGAGCACGTTCCTGACCCGCAATCCGTGGTGCAGGCCTGCGCTAAATTGGTCAAACCCGGCGGACACGTCTTTTTCTCCACCATCAACCGCAATGCGAAAGCGTGGATGATGGCCGTTGTCGGCGCCGAGTACGTGCTAAAAATGGTGCCGCGCGGCACGCACGACATTAAGAAATTTATTCGCCCGGCGGAGCTGATGCACTGGGTTGACAGTACACCGCTGCGTGAAAAGCACATTACCGGGCTGCACTACAATCCGCTGACGGACCACTTTAAGCTCGGTCCCAACGTGGACGTGAACTACATGCTGCACACGCGCCACGATAAATAGATCGGATTCAGAGTATTCTTAAATGCCGCGCGGTTTTTTGCCGCGCGCCTTTATCCTTCTGGTGCCAAAACCAGCAAAGTCTTCAGGTTTTCTTTTTCTTATCAAAACCCAGAATGATATTGACATCGCCACAGGCCTTATCAGGCGAGGTTTTTAACAAAAAGTCTTTTCTTAAACCTTCAAATTAACGAAAAATCAACTCTTGTTCTTCAAAGAATCCACACTACAATACTCACCATGTAGTAGCCATTTATCAAAAAATATCTATATCTAGTATTTATCCACAGAGTTAGTCACAGGGTTGTTTCTGTGAATAAACAGGGGATATTTTTTATTTTCACAACAGGTAAATCCCAACATGAATCAGAGCTTGCTCGTTACTAAACGCGATGGCAGTAAAGAAAAAATCAATTTGGATAAAATCCACCGCGTCATTACCTGGGCCGCAGAGGGTTTACACAATGTCTCCGTCTCTCAGGTCGAACTTCGCTCCCACATTCAGTTTTACGATGGCATCAAGACAGCCGACATCCACGAGACCATTATTAAGGCCGCTGCCGATCTGATCTCTCGCGAAAGCCCGGATTACCAATATCTGGCCGCGCGTCTGGCTATCTTCCATCTGCGTAAGAAAGCCTATGGCCAGTTTGAGCCGCCAGCACTGCTGACTCACGTCACCAAGATGGTCGAACTGGGCAAATACGACAAACACCTGCTGGAAGACTATAGCCCGGAAGAATTTGCCCAGATGGACGCTTTCATCGATCACTGGCGCGACATGAATTTCTCCTATGCGGCGGTTAAACAGCTGGAAGGGAAATACCTGGTACAAAACCGCGTTACCGGTGATATCTACGAAAGTGCCCAGTTCCTGTACATTCTGGTCGCGGCCTGCCTGTTCTCCGGCTACCCGCGTGAAACTCGTCTGGATTACATCAAACGTTTTTACGACGCGATTTCCACGTTCAAGATTTCCCTGCCGACGCCAATCATGGCGGGCGTGCGCACACCAACGCGTCAGTTCAGCTCCTGCGTGCTGATCGAATGCGGCGACAGCCTGGACTCCATCAACGCGACGTCCAGCGCCATCGTGAAATACGTTTCCCAGCGTGCCGGTATCGGCATCAACGCAGGTCGCATCCGTGCGCTCGGCAGCCCGATTCGCGGCGGTGAAGCCTTCCATACCGGCTGTATTCCTTTCTATAAACACTTCCAGACGGCGGTGAAATCCTGCTCTCAGGGCGGCGTCCGCGGCGGAGCTGCCACGCTATTCTATCCGCTGTGGCATCTGGAAGTTGAAAGCCTGCTGGTGCTGAAAAACAACCGTGGTGTAGAAGGCAACCGCGTTCGTCACCTCGACTACGGCGTACAGCTGAACAAACTGATGTATCAGCGTCTGGTAAAAGGTGAAGAGATCACGCTGTTCAGCCCATCCGACGTGCCGGGGTTGTACGATGCGTTCTTCGCCGATCAGGATGAGTTCGAGCGTCTGTATGTGCAATATGAGCAGGATGACAGCATTCGCAAACAGCGCATTAAAGCGGTTGAGCTGTTCTCTCTGATGATGCAGGAACGCGCTTCCACCGGCCGTATCTATATTCAGAACGTTGACCACTGCAACACGCACAGCCCGTTCGATCCGCAGATTGCGCCCGTTCGCCAGTCTAACCTGTGTCTGGAAATCGCGCTGCCGACCAAGCCGCTGAACGACGTGAACGATGAAAACGGTGAAATCGCGCTGTGTACCCTGTCTGCTTTCAACCTCGGCGCCATCAACAGCTTAGACGATCTGGAAGAACTGGCGACGCTGGCCGTACGCGCGCTGGATGCCCTGCTGGATTATCAGGATTACCCGATTACCGCGGCAGAACGTGGGGCAATGGGTCGCCGTACGCTGGGTATTGGCGTGATCAACTTCGCTTACTATCTGGCGAAAAACGGCGTGCGCTACTCTGACGGCAGCGCCAACGGCCTGACGCACAGAACGTTTGAAGCGATCCAATACTACCTGCTGAAAGCCTCTAACGTGCTGGCGCGCGAGCAAGGTGCCTGCCCGTGGTTCAATGAAACCACCTATTCGCAGGGTATCCTGCCTATCGATACCTATAAACGCGATCTGGATGCGATTTGTAACGAGCCGCTGCATCTCGACTGGGAAGCGCTGCGTAACGACATCAAAGAGTACGGCCTGCGTAACTCCACGCTGTCGGCATTGATGCCGTCTGAAACCTCGTCTCAGATCTCCAACGCCACCAACGGTATTGAACCACCGCGCGGGCACATCAGCGTCAAGGCCTCCAAAGACGGTATTCTGCGTCAGGTTGTGCCGGAGTACGAAACGCTGAAAGACGCTTACGAACTGCTGTGGGAAATGCCGAGCAATGACGGCTACCTGCAACTGGTGGGTCTGATGCAGAAGTTTGTCGATCAGGCGATTTCGTCTAACACCAACTACGATCCATCGCGTTTCCCATCCGGCAAAGTGCCGATGAAGCAACTGCTGAAAGATCTGGTCACGGCTTACAAATTCGGCGTGAAAACGCTGTATTACCAAAACACCCGTGACGGCGCAGAAGACGTACAGGACGACCTGCTGGCAGAACCGCAGGACGACGGCTGTGAAGGCGGCGCGTGTAAGATTTAAGCCAATAATGAAAGGCTGCAATGCAGCCTTTCATCTTTTATAGCAGGCGTCGCTGCCCGCCCTCTATGGGCCTTCACAAGCGGCGTTAAAAAATGCTCCCGGCATTTTTTTGGAGAAACTCATGGCCTATACCACTTTTTCACAGAATAAAAATGATCAACTGCTAGAACCGATGTTCTTCGGTCAGTCTGTTAACGTTGCCCGTTTCGATCAGCAAAAATATGAAATTTTCGAAAAGCTGATCGAAAAACAGCTGTCCTTCTTCTGGCGTCCGGAAGAAGTCGACGTGTCGCGCGATCGTATCGACTATCAGGCGTTGCCCGATCATGAAAAACACATCTTTATCAGCAACCTGAAATACCAAACGTTGCTGGATTCCATTCAGGGTCGTAGCCCGAACGTGGCCCTGCTGCCGCTGATTTCTATCCCTGAGCTGGAAACCTGGGTAGAAACCTGGGCGTTCTCAGAAACCATTCACTCACGCTCTTACACGCACATCATCCGTAATATCGTGAACGATCCGTCGCTGGTGTTTGACGATATCGTAACAAACGACGAGATCCTAAAGCGCGCCAAGGATATCTCCGGCTATTACGATTCTCTGATCGAGATGACCAGCTACTATCATCTGCTGGGTGAAGGCACACATCAGGTTAACGGCAAGACCGTAACCGTCAATCTGCATGCGCTGAAAAAGCAGCTGTATCTGTGCCTGATGAGCGTAAACGCGCTGGAAGCAATTCGCTTCTACGTCAGCTTTGCCTGCTCGTTTGCTTTTGCAGAACGTGAGTTGATGGAAGGCAACGCCAAAATCATCAAGCTGATCGCTCGTGATGAAGCGCTGCACCTGACCGGCACACAGCACATGCTGAATCTGATGCGCTCCGGCCATGACGATCCCGAAATGGCGCAGATTGCCGAAGAGTGTCAGCAAGAGTGTTATGACCTGTTCGTGCTCGCTGCCCAGCAAGAAAAAGAGTGGGCGGAATACCTGTTCCGCGACGGTTCGATGATTGGTCTGAACAAAGATATTCTGTGTCAGTATGTGGAATACATCACCAACATCCGCATGCAGGCGGTTGGGCTGCCGCTGCCGTTCCAGACGCGCACTAACCCTATTCCGTGGATCAACGCCTGGCTGGTATCCGATAACGTGCAGGTCGCGCCACAGGAAGTTGAAGTCAGCTCCTATCTGGTCGGTCAGATCGATTCAGAAATCAGCGACGACGACCTGAGTGATTTCCAACTGTAATCGATGAGCAACCCAACGATCACGCTGCGCACATCCGGTGCGCAGTTTTCCTGTTCAGACGACGGCCCTTCCCTGTTGGATGTGCTGGAGTCCAACCGCGTCAGCATTGAATACCAGTGCCGCTCCGGCTATTGCGGCTCCTGTCGGTTGCGTCTGGTAAAAGGCAGAGTGGCGTATCGCCAAACCCCGCTGGCCTGCATCCAACAGGATGAAATCCTCCCCTGCTGCTGCATGCCGCAGGGCGACATCGAGCTCGATATTTAGCCCCGACCTTCCCCACGGGCTAATCTCCCTATCACTCGCGCTGCTGGCGCATTTCCTGCCCGCTTTCATGCTCAAGTGGGTTACACTACCCGCTGACATCGTCTTTCGACTGATATATACCCTAAATAATTCGAGTTGCAGGAAGGCGGAGACCGAGCGAATCCCCAGGAATTTACATCAAGTAAGTGACTGGGGTGAGTAAGGGAATCCAACGCACATGCAGCTTGAAGTATGACGGGGATAAAACAACGTGGAGGTTTTAAAACATGCTCACCGTCATTCCTATTTTGATCTTTGTTGCGCTCATCATCGTCTGGTCAGGCATCAAAATCGTACCTCAGGGATATCAATGGACTGTAGAACGGTTTGGTCGCTATACCAAAACGCTGATGCCAGGGCTTAATCTGGTGGTGCCATTTATGGATCGCGTCGGCCGCAAAATTAATATGATGGAACAGGTGCTGGATATTCCCTCACAGGAAATCATTTCGAAAGATAACGCCAATGTGACCATCGACGCCGTATGTTTTATTCAGGTTATCGATCCGGCACGCGCCGCCTATGAAGTCAGCAATCTGGAACAGGCGATCGTCAACCTGACAATGACCAACATCCGTACCGTACTGGGTTCTATGGAGCTGGACGAAATGCTGTCTCAGCGCGACAGTATCAATACCCGCCTGCTGCACATCGTGGACGAAGCAACCAACCCATGGGGCATCAAAATCACCCGTATTGAGATCCGCGACGTCCGTCCGCCAACAGAGCTGATTGCCGCGATGAACGCGCAGATGAAAGCGGAACGTAACAAGCGTGCCGATATTCTGGAAGCCGAAGGGGTACGTCAGGCAGCGATCCTGAAAGCCGAAGGGGAAAAACAATCGCAGATTCTGAAAGCGGAAGGTCTGCGCCAGTCCGCATTCCTGGAGGCTGAAGCGCGTGAGCGTGCGGCGGAAGCGGAAGCACAGGCCACTAAAATGGTGTCCGAAGCCATCGCGGCGGGCGATATTCAGGCAGTGAATTACTTCATCGCTCAGAAATATACCGATGCGCTGCAACAGATTGGTTCTTCTAATAACAGCAAAGTCATCATGATGCCGTTGGAAGCCAGCAATTTAATGGGCGCTATCGGCGGGATTGCAGAACTGGTTAAAGACAGCAAAGAAAGCCGAGGTAAATAATGGGCATTGAACTGGTGATGGAAAATGCGCACTGGTTCTGGCTGTCGCTCGGCGGCCTGCTTTTAGCCGCCGAAATGCTGGGCGCCAGTGGCTATTTACTGTGGAGCGGCTTATCGGCGGTATTGGTTGGGCTGTTAACGTGGGTCATGCCGCTGGGCTGGCCATGGCAGGGAACGATTTTTGCCATCCTGACGATCGTCACCGCGCTGCTCTGGTGGTATTGGCTGCGTAAACGGACGCTGTCACGCCCACAGTCAACGCTTAACCAACGTGGGCAACAGCTGATTGGCCTGCGCGCCACGCTGACCGAACCGGTGACCAACGGTTTCGGCCGGGTAAACATTGGTGACAGCAGTTGGCGTGTGAAATCAGAGCAGGATCTGCCCGCCGGTACACATGTTGAAGTGATTGCCATCGATGGTATCACGCTGCATGTGCGCCCAACGGAGCGCTAACCGCACACACTTTAGGGGAGCCCGTCTCCCCTTTATGACGATTTACTCTTCTGACTACTTATTCTTCTGACAACAGCCCGCCAGATTATTGATTATCGGACAGTCCGCTCCGCCGTCACCCGGACACTGTTCGGCCAGCGCCAGTAGCTGTTCACGCATCGCTTTCAACTCTTCGATATGCATCTCGATTTCCTGCACTTTCTGCAAAGTACGCGCTTTGACATCCGCACTTCGCCGCAGCGGATCGTTAAATAGCGTCACCAGTTCCCGGCATTCATCCAGATTAAAGCCAACCTGGCGTGCCTGGCGCAGCAGCGTAAGCTCTTCGACGTGATGGTCGTCGTAGCTACGGTAACCATTTTCAGAACGCAGCGGCGTAGTCAGAAGTTCTTTTTCTTCATAGAAGCGAATGGTTTTACTGCTAAGACCGGTTTTTTTCGCAACATCACTGATATTCATGATTTCCCCCTTGACCCTCCCCTTGCTAGAAGGTTTACCTTATCCAATAACTAGTAGAAATCAGATAGCCGGTCAACGTCTTTCACCTCCGGCTGTGATCACGGGAGAAAATTATTATGTCACAAACCATCGTGTTGTCATTGCAGGGACTGACCTGCGGACACTGTGTTCAACGTGTTAAAAAAGCACTGGATGCGCTGCCTGCGGTCGCACAAACCCACGTCACACAACAGTACGCGAGCGTCAGCGGCGACGTTGATTCGCAGACGTTGATCGACACCATTGAACAGGCTGGCTACGAAGCACAGCTTGCTACTACGCCGGATGTGTCCCTCCAGCTTTCCGGCCTGAGCTGCAATCACTGCGTCGCCGCGACACGTAAAGTGCTGGAAGCCCTTCCCGGCGTCGTGGCAACGGATGTCACTACAGAGCAGGCCGCCGTGTATGGCAACGTTGAGGCCACTGTACTGATTAGCGCGATTGAAGAAGCCGGCTATCACGCCAGCGTACAGGAGAGCGCTCACCCAAAAACTGAGCCGCTGGCACAGGTAGCGACAACGCCGGAAACGCTGCCAGCGGCCGAGAAAACTCTTCCGGCAACAACCACATCGTCCACCAACGATGACGACAGCGTACAGCTCCTGCTTCAGGGCATGAGCTGCGCCAGCTGCGTAAGCCGCGTACAGACGGCGCTGCAAAACGTCAGCGGCGTTACGCAGGCGCGGGTAAATCTGGCCGAACGCAGTGCGTTGGTCAGCGGTCATGCCGAACCGGAAGCGTTAATTGCCGCCGTAGAGCAAGCAGGTTATGGGGCGGAAATCATTCAGGACGAAGAAGCGCGCCGCGCACGCCAGCAGCAAACCGCTCAACAGGCTATTCGCCGCTTCCAATGGCAGGCCGCGTTAGGCTTAGTGCTTGGTGTTCCGCTGATGCTGTGGGGCGTGCTGGGCGGCAGCATGAGTCTGACGCCAGAAAGCCAAACGCCGTGGCTCATCATCGGTATTTTGACGCTGGCGGTGATGGTGTTCGCTGGCAGCCATTTTTACCGTAACGCCTGGCGTAGCCTGAAAAACGGTGCCGCCACCATGGATACGCTGGTCGCACTGGGAACGGGCGCAGCATGGCTTTATTCCATTACCGTTAACCTGTGGCCAGAGCTTTTCCCAATGGCAGCGCGCCATCTTTACTACGAAGCCAGCGCGATGATCATCGGTTTAATCAATCTGGGCCATGCGCTGGAGCAGCGCGCCCGCCAGCGATCTTCTCGTGCGCTGGAACGGCTGCTGGATTTGACGCCCCCTACCGCACGCGTCGTGACGGCAGAAGGTGAAAAATCCATTCCGTTATCCGACGTACAGTCCGGCATGACGCTGCGCCTGACAACCGGCGATCGTATTCCTGTCGATGGTGAGATTTTGCAAGGCGAAGTGTGGGTGGATGAAGCCATGCTGACCGGGGAACCGATCCCACAATCCAAAACGACTGGCGACAACGTGCACGCCGGTACGCTGGTTTCCGACGGCAGCGTCCTCTTCCGGGCGGACGCGATCGGCAACCAAACGACCCTGTCGCGAATCATCCGGCTGGTCAGACAGGCGCAAAGCAGCAAACCCGCTATCGGTCAGTTGGCGGATCGCATCTCTGCCGTGTTTGTTCCCGTCGTCGTGGCTATCGCGCTTCTCAGCGGCGCGATCTGGTTCTTCGTAGGGCCGCAGCCGCAGGTGGTCTACACGCTCATTATCGTCACGACCGTCCTGATCATTGCCTGCCCTTGTGCGCTTGGGCTGGCAACGCCGATGTCGATTATTTCCGGCGTCGGACGTGCCGCAGAGTTTGGTGTGCTGGTGCGGGATGCCGATGCCTTACAGCAGGCCAGCAAGCTGGATGTGCTGGTGTTTGATAAAACCGGTACGCTGACCGAAGGGCAACCACGCGTTGTGGCAGTTCATCCCTTCGGTGACGTGACGGAAGCACAGGCGCTGGCCTGGGCGGCCTCGCTGGAACAGGGCTCTAATCACCCGCTGGCAAAAGCGATTCTTGAACGCGCAGAGAATCTGACGCTCACGCCAGCCGATCAGTTCCGTACGCTGCGCGGTCTCGGCGTCAGCGGCAAGATTGGTGATGCCAATCTGCTGCTGGGGAATCCGGCACTACTCAAACAGCATCAGGTCGATATCACCGCAGGTGAAACACTGATCAACGAGCAGGCTCAGCGTGGGATCACACCAGTCTTGCTTGCGGCGAATGGTCACATCGTCGCGGTGTTATCTATCCACGATCCGCTGCGAGCAGATAGCGTCAGCGCCTTACAGCGTCTGCACCGGCAGGGCTATCAGCTCGTTATGCTAACGGGAGACAACCCGCTCACGGCGAAGAGCATCGCGACAGAAGCGGGCATCGACCAAGTGATTGCCGGGGTGCTGCCAGACGGAAAAGCAGAAGCCATCAAAAAGCTACAGGCTCAAGGCAAACGCGTGGCGATGATTGGTGACGGCATCAACGATGCGCCAGCGCTGGCGCAGGCCGATGTCGGCATTGCGATGGGAGGCGGCAGCGATATTGCAATTGAAACCGCCGCCATCACGCTGATGCGCCACAGCCTGCACGGCATCGCCGATGCGCTAGCGTTGTCCAATGCCACGCTGCGCAACATGAAGCAGAACCTGCTGGGCGCGTTTATCTATAACTCGCTGGGGATCCCGATTGCCGCGGGCGTGCTTTACCCGCTGACAGGCGCGCTACTCAGCCCGGTGGTCGCCGGTGCCGCCATGGCACTCTCCTCTATCACGGTTGTCAGTAACGCCAACCGCCTGCTGCGCTTTAAACCTAAAAGTGAGTAATGCAAACGCGGCACGTCTCAACAACGTGCCGCGTTTGGCCTTTTCCGTCCTTTCACTATATCGATTCCCCCATATCTTTTACTAAGCGACATAAAACATCCATATTGCGGTCACACGGTAAAGCATGGAAAATAGCCTTGCGCTTCTGGGCATGAGTAAACTACGAGGTAAAACTGGCCGAATGTCCCATTCGTCTATATAACGTCCCCAATAATGGGGAATAAATAGCCAAAGGACCAGATGCACATAATCAGGAATTTTATTCTTGATAATTTGGATGATGGTAGATTTACACATCATATTAAACAGGGATTTATTAAAGAAGGTGGTCATGAAGACTCTGCAATTTTTTCTCATTATTCCTACTGCAATAGTACTGGTAGGATGTTCTACTCTATCATATGAAGAACCAAATTCTGGCCCCAGAGCAAGAGTCAGGTTTGCTACAGAATTTGAAGGTACAACCGTACTAAGAGCATACGATGATAGATCCTGTAGGATAAATGAAACGGAATGGATGAGATTAAAAAATGGTACACTTATTAACACTCAAGAAAAATCTCTTGGTTTACCGTTGAATAAATATCATAAAAACGCAGCCAAAGAGGTATATGTTCGATCAGGAAAAGAGTTCACTGGCATGTTTGAAGGCTTAGAATTAAAAGACGGTGTCATATACCGCTGTGGTGTACCATTTAGCCATACCTTCGATGACAAAAAAGATTATGAAGTGGAATTTATCTGGCATCGCCGCCAATGTAAAGTCAGTATCTATGAAATAAAAAATAGTGCTGGAAGTTGGTCTCGTATACAAAACAAATCATATTCTAATAATGTTACTTCAGATAACGTTGGGTGTTTCTCTCAGTTATTAAAAAACAGATTATATTAAAAAAATAAAAATGGAATTACAAATGAAAAAACTATTCGGACTATTCATTCCCTTTCTACTTGCATCATGCAGTAATAATAAACTATATGACCAATTCCCTGCGACGAATGGCACAATTGGCATGGCATATTGTGTCAGAGCCATGTGGCAGGTAGACGCAATGACTAATAAGGTAGACATTGATGTTATTAATCTTATAGAAAATAGAAGCGGCGCTGGTTCTTTCTATGTCTATGATAATGATGGTAATGAATTTGTCTCAATCATTGGTACATATGGCTTACTGGGGAAAAACGAAGATGATATTGACATTAGATTTTATGTTCCTAAAGACAAAGCTATTTCCCCTCTGACAAAGCGGAGATACGACCTGACTAAAACTTGTGCGAAAATACCAACACAAGAACGTGAAAAACTATTTATTCCCAATGTTATTTGTACGGACCAAACTGGATGCGATTTTAGGAAGAAAGGTTAATATACCCTAACTAATTCGAGTTTCAGGCAGGCGGCAAGTAAGGGAGCCCCGATAAGCTTAGCTCAAGTAAATGATTCGGATGACTAAGCAAAGCCAACGCACATGCAACTTGACACATGATGTGTATATACACCTTACGTCATACTCGTGCAGGTAGGGATAGAATCAGCAAATCCCACCTGCTGCGCTTTAAACCTAAAAGTGAGTAATGCAAACGCGGCACGTCTCAACAACGTGCCGCGTTTGGCCTTTCCGAAAACCATCGTGTTTTTTTATCGCCTATAGCCAGAGCGATTCCACCAGGTCCACACCAGCGTCGGTATACCTTGTATTGTGCCGCATCTAGCGTTTAGCATAGTTATTCCACATCAGGAGACGGAACCCATGGGGCAATTGCTGCGTAGAATCGCGACTTTTCTTGGTTTTATTTCACCGCTGGCTTATGCCTACCCGGCGATAGACGTCCAACTGGCCAATGCGCGACAACTGCATCTGGTCGGCAGTATTCATATGGGTAGTCAGGATATGGCACCGCTACCCGATGCGCTGCTGCAACAACTCCGTCAGGCAACCGCACTGATCGTCGAAGCTGATATCTCTGATGCACACTCCCCCTTCGGCCATAATGATGCCGATCTGCCGCTCGTGCAGCGCCTCAGTCCGGCAAACTACCGCCAGTTGCAAAAAATCTGCGAATCGCTCTCTTTCGATGAGAGCAATATCGATACGCTGCCAGCCTGGCAGGCCGCGCTGATGCTGCAAGCAAGACAGGCACAGTTGCTGGGCTTACGCCCCGACTACGGCATCGATTATCAGTTGATTAACGCGGCGAAATCTCAGGGTATTCAGGTCATCGAACTGGAAGGACAGCAGACGCAGGTTGATTTGTTACAGCAACTGCCGCAGGGCGGCCTGCTGCTGCTGGAAGATACGATTAAACACTGGCACACCAACGCGCGTTTGCTGCAAACGATGGTAGGCTGGTGGCTAGACCGCAGGCCCGGCCAATATAAACCGGATATCCCTGCGACATTCAGCAATGAAATGACCGACCTGCTGATGGGTCAACGTAACCGTCGTTGGCAACAGCAACTTCAGGCGCTGCCGCCTGGAAACTACGTTGTGGCCGTCGGCGCATTGCATCTGTATGGCGATGAGAATTTACCTACTCTGCTCAACAACGGTCATTCGGCAGCGCAGTAAAAGAACACATTAGGGCGCGCAACCGCGTCTGCAAGATAAGGCCCGCTAACGGGTTAAGGATAGTGAAATCATGACACCCGCAGTCAATCTGCTCGAAAAGAATAAGGTCGCTTTTACGTTACACAGCTACCACCACGACAGCGACGAAACCAACTTTGGCGAGGAAGCGGCCAGAAAGCTGGGACTGAATAAAGAGCAGGTTTATAAAACGCTGCTCGTTTCTCTGAATGGTGATGCGAAGAATCTCGCCGTGGCCGTCACGCCGGTTTCAGGAATGCTGGACCTCAAGAAAGTCGCTCGTGCGCTGTCGGCCAAAAAAGCTGATATGGCCGATCCGGTCATCGCTCAGCGTGTAACGGGTTATCTGGTAGGAGGAATCAGCCCGCTTGGGCAAAAGAAACTGCTGCCGACCGTGATTGATGAACCGGCACGCCAGTTCGATACCATTTTCATTTCCGGCGGTAAGCGCGGATTGGATATTGAGCTATCGGCAGACGATCTGGCGCGACTGCTGCGCGCCACCTTTGCCGATATCGCCAAGCATGATTGATGCTCGCAATTAAAAGAATTTAACCTGTCGGGCAATGTGCTTCAAAATGAAGCAGGTAGCAGAGGACTCCACGGCCAGTGTGCCCCCCGCTACCGCTTCATATACTCGTCATACTTCAAGTTGCATGTGCGTTGGCTGCTTTCAGTCACCCGAATCACTTACTTGAGTAAGCTCATCGGGATTCCTTCCCTTGCCGCCTTCCTGAAACTCGAATTATTTAGGGTATAATCGATTACTGATCGACTTTCGCCCCTTTATCCAACTGCATCACCGGACCTTCTTTCACATTCAGGGTCAGGCCTTTGGTTTGCAGTTCCGCATTCCTGACGCGAATACCTTTATCCGCATCAATGCGCACGTTATCAAAATGGAAACCACTGAGCGGGGCTTCCGGCACGCCAATGATATATGCCGCCGCCTTGGTCTTACCGGTCGACTCCAGATTCTCAATGGTCACATTGCTGAAATGCGGCGTTTTGTATTGATCAAACGGCTGCGCTGGATCGGTATCCGGTGGATAAATCTGCTCGCCCATTGTGAAGCCGCCTTCAGCCAGCATCTTATCAACCTCAGCCTGCACTATCGGCGCAGCTTTATAGTAGCCAGCAAAGACCAGCGGGATTTCGACATCCACCATTTTGGTATTACGGTAGGTGATGTTTTTCACTTCGCCGCCTTTACCACGCAGGGTTTTAATGCGGATACCGTACATAGAACCTTCGAACTGGTTATTTTCGACCAGCACGTTATTCACACCACCGGAGGTTTCACTGCCGATAGAAATACCGCGCCCCTGCTTCAGGATGTTATTGGCGATATAAATATTATCGACGACGCCATTCGGGAAGCGGCTATCCGGCTTCTCGGCTTTTATCGCGATATGGTCGTCATTACAGTCGATATAGTTGTTGGTGATACGGATGTTCTGGCTGTCGATCGGGTCGATAGCGTCGGTATTTGGCGCATGCCACGGCGACAGAATACGCGTGCCATTGACATCCACATCATGTGAATAGCGCATCACAACGTGAAAGCTTGGAGAATGCGTGAGCGTGACGCCATCCACCAGCACGTTACTGGAGCTTTTGATATAAATCAGGCGTGGACGATCGGTGCCGCCTTTCTTGCCCGTTGCGCGAATATTCGCACGCCAGCGTTCCCACCAGACGGCACCCTGCCCATCAATGGTCCCCTGACCGGTGATAGCCACGTTCTGCGCATCGGCAATGCTGATAAAAGGAAGCCAACCATTTTCTGCTTCAGCGTACTTGGTTTTTTCCGTCGCGCGATACGCGGCTTCTTCGGTTGACGCAACAATGGTCGCATCTTTCGCTAAATCCAGTCGGATGTTGCTTTTCAGGAACAGCGGGTCGACCAGATAGTTACCGCGAGGAACGTGTACCGTTCCGCCGCCGGCCGCAGCACAGTCATCAATCGCTTTCTGGAAGGCCTGGGTATTCAGTGCGATCTGTAAGCGGTGGCCTTCGGCTCCGTATTGCGTTACGTCACAGATTTTATCGGGGAATTTCACTGCACTGGCCGCTTGTGCGGAGCCCGCTTGAATACCCAGTGTGATGCAGGAAGCCATTAATGACAGGGCAAGACCACTACGCATACTTAACCTCACTAAAAAATGAAATGTAGTTTTAATAAAGTAACACTCTCATTCCATTAAAAAGCGAGAAGCGATCACGTTTTAGATGTATTCGTAATAATTACAATAAGGTATGAATTTTTTTGTGCAATTGTCCTATTCACATTTTGTCGATCGCCATAGTGTGAATACGGTTCTGTCAGGTAATGAGCAACGTACGCGGGATAAGGAATGGTGCTGGCCAGAGCGACCAGCACAGATAAGATGCATAAGGCTATGCCGTCAGGCGAGCGAAAGCGTCACGGATTTCCTGTTCAGGTAAGTCCACACCAATAAACACCAGCACGCTCTTCCTTTCTTCATCAGGCTGCCATTCCCTGTCCCAGTCGGCGCTGTACAAGCGCTGAACACCCTGAAACAGCAAACGGCGATCGTCACCGTTAATGGCCATAATGCCTTTATAACGCAGCAGATTATCGGAGAATTGCAGTAGCAGGTTTTCCATCACATCGGAAACAGACTGAAGCTCAACCGCCTTATCGAGATACACAACAATTGATTGCACGTTATTCTGCGCAGGGGCAACAAAGCGGAATACGGGCGTTTTCACGTCCAGTTTGTCACTGAGCACAAAGCCGTCGATGTTAAACAGCACGCTCAGATCGATATCGCCGTGTACTACGGGATAGATCGGTGCACGCGCATTGATGCGCTGAAGGCGCGGTAGCAGTGTTTCGTCTTCATTTGCCACATCGGTTTTGGTTAACAGTATGCGGTCGGCATAGCCAATCTGCGATTGCGCGATAGTGAACTGATCGAGTTGCTGTTGGGCATGTACCGCGTCCACCAGCGTAATGATTCCGTCCAGCACAAAGCGCTCGCAGATAACCTCATGAGAGAAGAAAGTCTGCGCCACCGGCCCTGGATCGGCCATACCGGTGCATTCAATGATGACGTGATCAAAATCCAGCGAACCGTTATCCACGCCATCGATCAGATCGAGCAGCGCATCGGCCAGCTCATTGGACTGTGTGCAGCAGATGCAACCGTTGCTCAGGGTCGTAATCTGGCTGGCACGTTCACCGATTAACGTATTATCAATCGGCACTTCGCCGAATTCGTTTTCAATCACGGCGATTTTATAGCCGTGGTCTGCATTCAGGATATGGCGTAATAAGGTGGTTTTTCCCGCGCCGAGAAAACCGGTCAGAATAGTGACATACACGGGAACAGCCACATCAGAGGATAAAGGTTGAGTCATAACAGGTTCCAAGTCGTTAACAGCAGCGCATCCCGCCTTTGCCATCTCCGCCGTAACGCGCCTGCTGGCGTTCGCGGAAAAATTCTTCATACGTCATCACAGGTTTATCCGGGTGGTTGGTCTGCATATGCTGTACATAGGTGTCATAGTCTGGCATACCGACCAGCATACGCGCCGCCTGGCCCAAATATTTTCCTGCTTTTCCCAGATTGCCAAACATCATTACCTCCAGACCATCGCCTGCGATAGCGGCTAGATAAAAAATACCCTGTATAACGTTATACATTATACAGGGTATCTGTACCCGTCATCTTTCACATTCAGCCTTGCTAGCTGTCTCGCAAAATCTGACGGGTGCGAGTGACTTAGTGGCCGGAAGAGACTTTCACGCCACCTTCAGGAACCAGCACATACGGCGTTTCCTGATCGGTACGTTCAGCCACTTTACGTGCGGCCAGAGCCTCTTTGATACCATATGCAATAATGCTGTACACCACGATCAGGAACAGAATGCTCAGACCGGCGTTGGTATAGTTGTTGGTCACGATATGGTTCATGTTCGCAATCTGCTGTGCGCTCAGGTCAGCACCGCCTTCCGCAATTTTGCCCTTGAACATGTTCGCCATATAGAAGAAGCCTTCCAACTGCGGGTTGTCGCTGAACAGCTTCAGACCCAGAGCCCAGGTCGTACAGATCAGCAGCCAAATCGCCGGAAGCAGCGTTACCCAGATGTACTGTGTCCGTTTCATCTTAATCAGAATCACCGTACCCAGAATCAGCGCGACGGCAGCCAGCATCTGGTTAGAGATACCGAACAACGGCCACAGGCTCTTCACGCCGCCCAGCGGATCGACCACGCCTTGATACAGCAGGTAGCCCCACAGACCGACGCAGCCCGCCGTACCGATGATGCCGGCGATCAGAGAGTCGGTCTTCTTCAGGAACGGAACGAAGTTACCCAACAAATCCTGCAACATGAAGCGGCCAGCACGTGTGCCTGCATCCAGCGCAGTCAGAATGAACAGCGCTTCAAACAGAATACCGAAGTGATACCAGAAGCCCATGTCGGCACCAGGAATGATCTGGTGGAACACGTGTGCGATACCAACAGCCAGTGTTGGTGCACCACCTGCACGGTTCAGAACGGAAGGCTCACCGATGTCTTTCGCCGTTTGCAGAATCTGCTCAGGTGAAATTACGAAGCCCCAGGAGCTAACAGTCGCCGCCGCGTGGGCAGAGACGTCCTGCAACTGAGCCAGAATCATCGGCGCATCCGCCGTGCCCAGTCGGTGCAGATCCGGCATCGTAATACCCAGCGCCGCTGGCGGGGTGTTCATCGCGAAGTACAGACCGGGTTCGATAATCGATGCCGCAACCAGGGCCATCACCGCAACGAAAGATTCCATCAGCATGGCACCGTAACCGATGAAACGTGCATCGGTTTCATTAGCCAGCAGTTTCGGTGTGGTACCGGACGCAATCAGCGCGTGGAAGCCAGATACAGCGCCACAGGCGATAGTAATAAACAGGAACGGGAACAGCGTACCTTTCCAGACTGGGCCAGTGCCATCCACAAACTGCGTTACCGCTGGCATTTTCAGATCCGGATTCAGGATCACGATACCAATCGCCAGACCGACGATAACGCCAATTTTCAGGAAGGTTGCCAGATAGTCACGCGGAGCCAGAATCAACCATACTGGCAGCAGTGCGGACACGAAAGCATAGCCAATCAGCGTATAGGTAATCGTCGTATCTTTGAAGGTCAGCGCTGGGCCCCAGTACGGGTCATGTGCAACCACGCCGCCGAACCAGATCGCCAAGACTAGCAGCACGATACCCATCACTGAGACTTCACCGACTTTGCCCGGACGGATAAAGCGCATGTAAATGCCCATAAACAGCGCGATCGGCACCGTTGAACAAACGGTAAAGACGCCCCACGGACTTTCTGCCAGAGCTTTCACCACAATCAGCGCCAGTACGGCAAGAATAATGATCATGATCAGGAAGCAGCCGAACAGCGCAATCGTACCCGGTACAGGACCCAGTTCTTTCTTAACGATTTCGCCTAGCGACGCGCCATTACGGCGGGTTGAAATAAACAGAACCATGAAGTCCTGTACTGCCCCTGCCAACACTACCCCAGCCAGCAGCCATAAGGTACCCGGCAAGTAACCGACCTGCGCGGCCAGTACCGGCCCAACCAGCGGGCCTGCACCAGCGATAGCGGCAAAGTGGTGCCCGAACAGGACGTTACGGTTCGTCGGCACATAGTTAAGACCGTCGTTATTGACAACGGCAGGAGTTGCTCTGGTCGGATCCAACTTCATGACTTTCTGTGCGATATACAGGCTGTAGTATCGATAGGCCACGAGGTAAACGGCGACAGAAGCAACAATAATCCATAATGCACTGACATGCTCACCGCGACGTAGTGCGACTACGCCGAGACAGGCAGCCCCGATGATTCCAAGAATCATCCAGGGGATGTGTTTAAGAATGGAACTGCTCTTCATAAGACATCCTTCAATTAAAAATTACAATCGTTTGATTTTGTTAGCTGTGGAAAAAGAAACCCTGGTAAGACGTTGCGCGATAACGCAGGCCATCGCGTATTTCGGATAAAGGAAAATCGTACCGGCACATTACGCCATCGCGTACGCGCGTGGGGCGGGTATTTGGGTAGGCGGCAGAATAGCGAGTTAAGCGGTTAGAATGGCGCGGTAAGTGGCAGGGATAAATGGGTCGGTATAAAAGAAAAGGCCGCGACATTCGCGGCCAGTAAAATGTTGAGCATCGTGAACGATTACGGAACCTGATACGCCAGTTTGTAATTACCTGCCGTTACGGTGCGGAATGTCACACTGTCCGTACGCCAGCGGATTTCCACTTCTGCAGGTGACTGCACTTTCCAACTGGACGCATCGTTGACGTTCAGCACCAGCCGGTCAATCGTCGCAACATCAGCCACCGGATCGGTGATATCAAGCGCGAACGCAAAGGCAAGCGAGTCCGGCACGCCGTTATTGGATGAGAACAGCTGCGTCCACTGTGCCGCCGTAATGGCACCGAGTTCAGTCGGCGTCATACCGTCTGCAATCAACGCCGTTGCCCCCGCCGTATCGGCTGACAGCGCACCCACATCAACCCACACACCGTTCCGCAAGACATGCCAGCTCACCAAATCCCGCGTGACAGCGACACGCACTTTACCGTTGCCTGTCTGCGTCGCCGTTAGCGTTGCGGCATTGATCTGTGACCATGAACCCGCAGAGGCAGATAATAGAGATTTACTGATAACGATTTGTGAATATGGTTTCACTTTTGTCGTGATTTCGATATTTTCACTACTGATAACCTTCACGGCCTCTGGCAACCCTAGGCTAGCAGGATTAATCCCCCGGATCTCCGAAACCCCAACTGATTGGATTAGCTCAGGAGTGATAGCATCTGTTATTTCAATTAACCCACCATTCTTGTCTATCGTGTAATTTTTCCCTGCATTTAATATAAAGCGCCTATCAATCGCAGGTATAAGTTTTAGTTTCCCGACAATAACTGCACCATTAGTAAATGCCTCAGTCACATACAATCTATAAAATTTATAACTAACAGGGTTTGTCAGATCATAACTTCTAACGCTACCACCATTATTATCATTACTATTCGTTACTTTATGTATTTCAACCCATACATTACCATCAGTACTACCTTGCAACGCCCACGATTTAGGATGATTATTATACCCACCCGGTGGTCTATTATCTATTTGATATGAAACAATTTCAGTCACATTAGGTAATTCTATTGATATCCATTGAATAGGGACTGTTCGTGCTGCCCAAACTTGATTCTCTTTATTGCTAAATGCTGAGTATGCTTGGGTACTGCTATCATAAGTACTGCTAGATCTCGCAATATAACCAACTGGAGTTGTGTCCGACATCATAAAAGGAACAACCGATTCTCCATGACTAGATATATATATATCAACACTACTACCATTAATATTAGCATTAGTAGAAAACAATCCACCATCACTCAATAACTCATATTTCCTTCCTGTAAATAACTTCATTGAGTCATCAAAAACAACCTCACTAGTCGTATTATAATTAGGCTCACTCGACGCATTGAAATCATCAGCCACATAAGTCTGATTCGCCGCACCCGCTTCTTCTTTCAGCGCGTACGCCGCGAGATTAAACGTGCTTTGTGGGCTAATGCTGAATGCGTGATTTTGCCCTGCCGCTGCGCCCTGACGATCGGCAACGATATAGCCAGAACCACCGCTACCGGAACCACCACCTGCAGCGCTGATAATGGTTTTCTCATTAACCGGGTTATAGCTCAGCGTCACGCCCGCGCCGGCCTCCAGCGAGGAATGGATAAGCTGTTTTGTTTTTTGTGTATAGTCGGTGATGTCCGCTGTGGTGTGAGTATGCTCCACCGCAGCGACCCCCATTTTCGCTGGCGTCGGTGAAACATCACCGCTGCCCAGCAGCGATTGACCAAAGAGCGTACGAATAGTGGTGCCAGAGATTAATGCATCCTGCTTTGCATTCCAGACCGTTTTTTCATCCGGCGAGGCAAATTTTCTGGTGGCGGTTTCGGTGATCTGATCGGCCGTATAGTCACCAACTTGTGCAGTGACAACGCCACTCCGTCCGAACACGGAGGCTACGCCGGAAACACCAGGCTCTTGCCCGCCACCATTATCTGAATGGCAGCAAGTATGGGGATGAACCGTACAGGTTGATTTTCCCGTACTATCACAAACATTAATTTCAATATTGATATCTTTCATGGTATTGATGACTCCATTAATAAAAGGAATAAGGAGTATCACTTATTTTCCCAGTGTATTATTTCAAAGCAATTTACTAATCCATCGTTTCCTTTTATATAAAAAACAGAAGCAAAAATGGCCGTAAAATAGCGGCCATTGGAATAGATAATCGGAAGAAAAATTACGGAACCTGATACGCCAGTTTGTAATTACCTGCCGTTACGGTGCGGAATGTCACACTGTCCGTACGCCAGCGGATTTCCACTTCTGCAGGTGACTGCACTTTCCAACTGGACGCATCGTTGACGTTCAGCACCAATCGGTCAATCGTCGCAACATCAGCCACCGGATCGGTGATATCAAGCGCGAACGCAAAGGCAAGCGAGTCCGGCACGCTGTTATTGGATGAGAACAGCTGCGTCCACTGTGCCGCCGTAATAGCACCGAGTTCAGTCGGCGTCATACCGTCAGCAATCAACGCCGTTGCCCCCGCCGTATCGGCTGACAGCGCACCAACATCAACCCACGCCCCGTTCCGCAAGACATGCCAGTTCACTAAATCCCGCGTCACGGCGACACGCACTTTACCGTTGCCTGTCTGCGTTGCCGTTAGCGTTGCGGCATTGATCTGTGCCCATGCGGCTGGCGTTAGTGATTTTTGAATAGCAATTTGTGTATAAGGAATATACGACGACCGTAAATCAATTTGAGCATTACCAACAATCTTGATTGGTAACAAACCAGAGATTGATTCATTTGATATCCAACCTGAATTAATAAATCCACTATCAAAATCAGCCGAGGAAATCTCAGTCAATGAGCCATTATTTGCAGAATACCATTTACCCTTGCTGCTAATTAAAACCTTTTCAGACTGAAATAGGTTAAATTTCTTTAATGTCAGGTAGTTGTTATTGTTGCCACCAGCAGTAACAAACAGCCGAAAACTCTTATATTCTCCTGCAGGCGAGAAATTATAGCGACGAACAGCGCCAAGCGTATTATTGACATCATTATTTACAACATGTAAGTCATCCCAGCTTGCCCCTCCATCATTAGAGCCTTGGAAAACCCAGTCTTTCGGACCATTATTATAAATGACCGTTCTGTTAGCAAAGCTATAACCGGAAATTGTCGTCGGTGCTGGCAGGTCAACTCTAATCCAATGAGGATTAGCTGCCGTCGCGGCATTTAACCCTCCCCAAGAATCATATTCATTGCTAGATAAATTATTGTCATTATCAAATGCAAAGTAGGGTAAAAATTGAGGTCTGGACATATCACTGGCACTAATGACATATCCGATTGGATTTGTATTTGATGTCATTTTCGGAACAACAGATTTTGCAACAACGGAAAGATTAATCGACTTTCCATCAACTCGAACTGGTGCAGAATAAATGCCATCATGGTTATTAAGTGTGAATATACCGCCAGTATATTCATGCATTGTGCCATCAAAAATAACCGCATTGGTCGCGTTATAATGTGACTCACTCGACGCATTGAAATCATCAGCCACATAAGTCTGATTCGCCGCGCCTGCAACTTCTTTCAGCGCGTACGCCGCGAGATTAAACGTGCTTTGTGGGCTAATGCTGAACGCATGATTTTGCCCTGCTGTTGCGCCCTGACGAGCGGCAACAATATAGTCAGAGCCACCGCTACCGGAACCACCGCCTGCAGCGCTGATAATGGTTTTCTCATTCACCGGGTTATAGCTCAGCGTGACGCCCGCGCCAGCCTCCAGCGAGGAATGAATAAGCTGTTTTGTTTTTTGTGGGTAGTCGGTGATGTCCGCTGTGGTATGTGTGTGTCCAATCGCAGCAGCCCCCATTTGCGCTGGCGTCGGTGAAACATCACCGCTGCCCAACAGCGATTGACCAAAGAGCGTGCGAATAGTGGTACCGGAAATTAATGCATCCTGCTTTGCACTCCAGACCGCTTTTTCATCCGGCGTAACAAATTTTCTGGTGGCGGTTTCGGTAATCTGATCGGCCGTATAGTCGCCAGATTGTGCGGTGACAACGCCAGTCCGTCCGAATACAGAGGCAACGCCGGTAACGCCAGGCTCTTGCCCGCCGCCATTATCTGAATGGCAGCAAACAGGGGGATGAACGGTACATGTTGCTTTACCTGTACTGTCACAAACATTAATTTCAATATTGATATCTTTCATGGCATTGATGACTCCGTTAATAAAGGGCATAGGGAGTATCACTTATTTAACCGGAGCATTATTTTAAAGCGCTTTACTAATCTGCCATGTCCTTTTCTATAAAAATCAGAGTAAAAAAGGCCACGATATACGCGGCCAGTGGAATCAGTAATCGGAAGAAAAATTACGGAATCTGATACGCCAGTTTGTAATTACCTGCCGTTGCGGTGCGGAATGTCACACTGTCCGTACGCCAGCGGATTTCCACTTCCGCGGGGGACTGCACTTTCCAGTTAGACGCATCGTTAACGTTCAGCACCAGCCGGTCAATCGTCGCGACATCTGTCGCCGGATCGGTGATATCAAGCGCGAACGCAAAGGCAAGCGAGTACGGCACGCCGTTATTGGATGAGAACAGCTGCGCCCACTGTGCCGCCGTAATAGCGCCGAGTTCAGTCGGCGTCATACCGTCTGCAATCAACGCCGTTGCCCCCGCCGTATCGGTTGACAGCGCACCAACATCAACCCACGCCCCGTTCCGCAAGACATGCCAGCTCACTAAATCCCGCGTCACGGCGACACGTACTTTACCGTTGCCTGTCTGCGTTGCCGTTAATGTTGCAGCATTGATTTTTGCCCATGCGGCGGACGTTAGTGATTTTTGAATAGCAATTTGTGTATAAGGTGTATAACGAGTTTTCACTTTAATCGGCTGTTCTGAAACAATTTTTACCGGTTTAGAAAAAAGAGTGATTCCTGTATTAATCTCCCCCGAATTTAATATACCGTACTGATTAATTTTCTCAGCACTCAACTCACCGCTAATCTCAGTAATGTTCCCTTCAGTTACACCATAGTACTTCCCATCCACATAGAAAACAAATTTACTACTAGGTGGAAACAATTTAAATTCAGCAATAGTTAAAAATGGTTTATCTCCATTCTTTTTCGTAATCATAAGTCGATATTTTGAATAACTGGCAACACCATCAATATTAAAATCTCTGACAGCTCCAGCTTCGTTATTCTTGTCATCTATGACTTGATGCAAATCAATCCAGACAGTTCCATCATCACTACCCTGTAATATCCATGAATTGGGTCCTCCTAATTGATTCTGAGAACGGTTTGTAATCTGATATCGACTGACAGCAGTTTTATTAGGCAACTCTATTTGTAACCAATGAGGTTTAGAGGGAACCGGTTGCCATGATTCATCGGTACTCCAGCAATCCGGTAATCTACCCATGTTATTTGAGCCATCAAATGCAACCCATGGTGCATATGTTGCATTTGATATAGCAAAATTGGATGCGCTAGCTATATAACCTAAAGGTGCTATATTTGATGTCATTTTTGGGATAACTGTATCAGAATTAGCAACCTGAGATATATTTATAATTCTTCCATCCGCTTTTATTTCAGCAGCGTAAAATTTTCCATCCGGTACTAATTGATAATTTGAACCGGTATAAAGGCTGGCGATACCGTCAAAAATAACGTCACTGGTCGCAGTATAATTAGGTTCACTCGACGCATTGAAATCATCAACAACGTAAGTCTGATTTGCTGCACCCGCTTCTTCTTTCAGCGCGTACGCCGCGAGATTAAACGTACTTTGTGGGCTAATGCTGAACGCGTGATTTTGCCCTGCCGTTGCGCCCTGGCGATCGGCAACGATATAGCCAGAGCCACCGCTACCGGAACCACCGCCTGCAGCGCTGATAATGGTTTTCTCATCCACCGGGTTATAGCTCAGCGTGACGCCCGCACCGGCTTCCAGCGAGGAATGAATAAGCTGTTTTGTTTTTTGTGGGTAGTCGGTGATGTCCGCTGTGGTATGGGTGTGTCCGACAGCCGCAGCGCCCAGTTGCGCTGGCGTCGGCGAAACATCACCGCTGCCTAATAGCGATTGACCAAAGAGCGTACGGATAGTGGTGCCAGAGACTAATGCACCCTGCTTTGCATTCCAGACCGCTTTTTCATCCGGTGTGGCAAATTTTCTGGTGGCGGTTTCGGTAATCTGATCGGCCGTATAGTCGCCGACTTGTGCAGTGACAACACCAGTCCGTCCGAACACGGAGGCAACACCGGAGACGCCGGGCTCTTGCCCGTTGCCAGAATGACAGCAAGAGTGAGGATTAACCTGAATAGAGGGATGAACGGTACATGTTGATTTGCCTGTACTGTCACAAACATTGACTTCAATATTAATGTCTTTCATGGTGTTGATGACTCCGTTAATAAAAGGCACAGGGAGTATCACTTATTTGGCCGGGGTATTATTTTAAAGCGCTTTACTAATCTACAGTTTCCTTTTCTATAATTTCTTTTTCTATAAAAGCCAGAATAAAAAAGCCGCGATATACGCGGCCAGTAGAATAGAGAATCAAGAGAGAAATTACGGCATCTGGTACGCCAGTTTGTAATTGCCTGCCGTTACGGTGCGGAATGTCACGCTGTCCGTGCGCCAGCGGATTTCCACTTCCGCTGGCGTCTGCACTTTCCAACTGGACGCATCGTTGACGTTCAGCACCAGTCGGTCAATGGCCGCGACATCCGTCGCGGGATCGGTGATATCCAGCGCAAACGCAAAGGCAAGTGAGTCCGGCACACCGTTATTGGATGCAAACAGCTGTGTCCACTGCGCCGCCTTAATAGCACCGAGTTCAGTTGGCGTCATGCCATCTGCAATCAGTTTCGTTGCGCCCGCCGTATCTACTGACAACGCCCCCACATCAACCCACGCTCCGCTCCGCCACACATGCCAGTTCACTAAGTCCCGCGTGACAGCAACACGCACTTTACCGTTGCCAGTTTGCGTAGCGGTCAGCACTGCGGAGTTAATTTGTGGCCATAACGCCGCGCTCGATAGGGCTTTCTGTATTGCAATTTGAGGAGGCGGTGTATATAGCACTTTTGCATCAATATTTTTTGATGAAAAAATTGTTACTGGCTGTATTCCTGACAATGATGATTTAGGTATGACGCCAGATGACAAAAAACCATTATTATAAAAATCTGCCGCCACAGATGGTGCTGGGACCGATGTTAATATCCCATTATTCGCTGAATACCACTTACCATCACTGCCATTAATCAATAGTCGCTCGCTGCGGAATATTTCAAGCTCCCCAATTTGGACATGTGGACCAGCATTATGCTCGGTTATTAAAATACGAAATGATAAATACGGCGTGTTATTGGTGAACGTATATTCTCGAACCGCCCCCTTCCCATCGCGAGTATCATTAGATACCGTATGTAACGTATGCCACGTTGTACCATCATTACTCCCCTGAAACATCCATGATTTCGGGCTGAGTGGCCCAGGATTCAGGTTTTCGTTTGTTATTCTGTATGTATCAATCAATGCGGGAGACACCATAGTAATACGCAACCAATGTGGGTTAGCCACTGTTGGTACGGTTTTGGATGCCCAGTATCGATTTAACGTTCCGTTGAATGCTGTCCACGCTGCATATTGCGCTGAATACTCAGACGATGCGTCAACCGTGTAGCCAACTGAACTACTATTTGCTGTCATCACAGGAATCAGCGTTTTATTAACAGCATCAATTTCAATGCTTTCACCGTCTGATTTGATTGGTGACGAATAAAAATTACCGGATTGCACCAGGTTATATAGCTTTCCGACATAGGGATGTAATGCATTATCAAAAACAGCAGCATGAGTTACGTTGTAGTTCTCTTCGCTAGACACGCCGAAATCGTCAACCACATAAGTCTGATTCGCTGCGCCAGCGACTTCTTTCAGCGCGTACGCCGCAAGATTAAACATGCTTTGTGGGCTGATGCTGAACGCGTGATTTTGCCCCGCCGTTGCCCCCTGACGGTCGGCAACAACATAGCCAGAGCCACCGCTGCCGGAACCACCGCCTGCAGCGCTGATAATGGTTTTCTCATTCACTGGGTTATAGCTCAGCGTGACGCCAGCCCCCGCTTCCAGCGAGGAACGGATGAGCTGCTTCGTTTTTTGTGTGTAGTCGGTGATGTCCGCTGTGGTATGGGTATGCCCGACAGCCGCAGCGCCCAGTTGTGCTGGCGTTAGTGAAAGATCACCACTGCTCAGCAACGACTGACCAAAGAGCGTACGGATAGTGGTACCGGAAATTAATGCATCCTGCTTTGCATTCCAGACCGCTTTTTCATCCGGCGAGGCAAATTTTCTGGTGGCAGTTTCCGTAATCTGATCGGCCGTATAGTCGCCTGGTTGTGCGGTCACGACACCGGTACGCCCGAATACAGAAGAAACCCCAGACACACCAGATTGCGGTTCGTACTGATTATCCGTATCCACATGGCAACAGGTGTGAGGCTTGATCTGCATTGGGGGATTAACAGCGCATGTTGATTTTCCCGTGCTGCCACAGACGTTGATTTCAATATTTACGTTTTTCATAGTACCGACTACTCCGTTAGTGAGGGTGCATCAGGAGTATCGCGTATTTGGCGGGTCTGTTATTTTAAAGCGCTTTACTAAACATAAGATTATTTAATCAATTAAATCAGTAAATTAGATTCAATTCATTTTTGCAATGAAAGGGCTAAATGCCGCACAGCCACTAAGAACTCGTCCCAGAAAAAATGGCGGTTTCAGTCATCAGCAAAGAGACAAAAACCGCCATCACTATCCGTTATTTATAAACGATCTCACCCTTCGGTGCGTAGGCTTCCGCATCCAGCGGAGAATGCTTCTCGATATATTGCTTCAGCACTTCAGCATCGACAAAACCGGTGTTCACATAGCCCGGCAGGTTATCAAGACGCGGGTAGCCATCACCGCCCATCGCATTAAAGTTCAGCGTTGCCATGCGGTAAACTTTGTCTGCCTGCAACGGCTCACCTTTAATTTTCACGTTCTGTACACCCTGTCCGTCCGCCGTCAGGCTGACGTTGAGGAATTGTGCATAGGCGCCGGAATCCACCTTTTTATTCGCTGCAACGGCGAGATATTTCTCGACATCGCTGCCTTTCATATCCACATAAACCAGCGTATTGGCAAACGGCTGAACCTTAAGGACATCTTTATAGGTGATATCGCCTGATTCAATCGAGTCACGTACGCCACCGCCGCTCATAATGGCAAAATCTGCCCCTGCACGCTCAAGCTGTGCCGACAACAGCACGTGTGCCAGATTGGTCTGACGGAAACGCACCTGATTGCGATCGCCTTCCAGTTTGCCTTTCACACTACCGATCTTGATGCCCAGTTGCGCCTGTCCTTTCTCCTGGAACGGCGTTAGCATTTTCATGACGTCAGCATCCTGCGTGATTTCCTGCGTATAGAAAACACGTTCGGTCTTACCGTCCTTTTCTACCTTTTTCTTCAGGTTGATTGGAATCAGCTGGTAATGCTCAAGCTTCAATTCACCATTGCGGAATGTGAAATCAGCACGGCCAACATATTTTCCCCACTCATGTGCTTGCACAATCCAGGTGCCGTTCTGACGATCGGGAGCACAAGGCGTACCCGGCACATAATCCACCTGTTTTTTATTCTCCTGCGCCATACAGACCGGATCCTGCGAGTGTCCCCCGACAATCATGTCCAAATATCCAGCAGGCAGGCTACGCGCCATTTCTACATCGCCCGGAGCATTGGAACCATGATTACCATCGTCATAGTGTCCCATGTGCGTCGCAGCAATAATCACATCTGGCTTTTCGCTCTTACGCAATTGCTCAACAACCTGCTTCGCTTCCGTAGAAGGATTACGGAATTCGATATCGGTAAAATACTCAGGATTGCCTAATTTGGCCGTATCGTCCGTTGTCAGGCCGATAACCGCGATTTTCACACCTTGCTTGTCGAACAGAGCATAAGGCTTAAATAAGCGTTCATTGGTGCTTTTTTGGTAGATATTGGCCGATAACAGCGGGAATTTTGCCCATTTTTCCTGCTGACGCAGGACAGACAGCGGATTATCAAATTCGTGGTTGCCAAGCGCCATCGCATCATAGCCAACCATGTTCATACCACGAAAATCGGGCTCCGCATCCTGTAAATCGGACTCAGGCACGCCAGTATTAATATCACCGCCGGAAAGCAGCAGTACGCTGCCACCTTTACTCGCCACTTCCTGACGAATCTGATCGACCAGCGTTTTTTGCGCCGCCAGCCCATATTCGCCGTGGTCGTTATGCCAGAAGTGCCCGTGGTGATCATTCGTATGCAAAATGGTGATGGTGTATGTTTTATCTTTCTCCCAAGCCATTGACATAACAGGCGTTAGCGCCAGCGATACCGCCATCGCACATCCCAGAGCTTTTATTGAAAAGCGCATGATAAATCTCCGTTTATTTTAAAGACCCAGTGGAACCACTGAGAAATTCACTACACAAATTAGCACAGCAAGATGAACAATGCGCGAAGCACATTCGCCCCGTCCGTTAGCAATGTGCGATAGTCGACAAAATCAGATGAGGTATAGCCGCTCTAGTGATAGCTCGCTGACCCGATGCTGTCGTCGTGCCGTCACGAACTCTTGCTAATATGGATACTTCACCGGAATAACCTGGCAACACACCGTTTATCCTCTATTTTCCGGCGTTTTACCCCGGTGGATAAAATTATTCCGCTGAATACACAGAAAAGCAGTAAGGCATTAGCGCCAATAACATCACGCTATCAGAATAATTACGCATGTTTATCAATGCTTATCGCGAGAAACCATACCGAAATCTGTGTTACACTACCTTTAGCTGGAGAAACTGATATTTTTCATAAAATACCACTTTTACCCAAGCAACATTTCGCTATATGCAATAGAATTTGTGTATACCCAGAATAATTGGCGTTGCAGCCAGACAGCAAACGAACGGATCCAATACGCTTTTCGATACATATATAAGAGTGATAAGGGTACGTAAGCGCCGCTAACCACGCTGTAGCGTCAAGGCAAGAAGGGTAAATCCGCTCAATTATGTTTCACCTATGGCACAAGGAGTTGGGATGCATGCTGCAACACCGCTAATTTCTACTATCGCTGGAGGGCTGGTTCTTGCCTTCCTCCTTGGCATTCTGGCAAACCGCCTGCGAATCTCTCCCCTTGTTGGTTACCTTGCCGCAGGCGTACTTGTCGGTCCTTTTACCCCTGGTTTTGTCGCCGATACGTCACTGGCCTCAGAGCTGGCCGAACTTGGCGTCATCCTGCTGATGTTTGGCGTCGGCCTGCACTTCTCGCTGAAAGACCTTATGGCGGTAAAGTCCATCGCCATTCCTGGCGCAATAGCCCAGATTGCCGTGGCGACGCTGCTTGGAATGGGATTATCCTCCATGCTGGGCTGGAGCCTGGCGAGCGGCCTGGTTTTTGGCCTCTGTCTGTCTACCGCCAGTACCGTGGTTCTGCTACGCGCGCTGGAGGAACGACAGCTTATTGATAGCCAACGCGGTCAAATCGCCATCGGCTGGCTGATTGTGGAAGATCTGGCGATGGTGCTGACGCTGGTTCTGCTGCCAGCCTTCGGTGACATGATCGGCGCTGAGCATGCCGACACCAGCAAACTGCTGACCGATTTAGCCTGGACCATCGGTAAAGTGATTGCGTTTATTACCCTGATGATTGTCGTCGGTCGCCGTCTGGTACCGTGGGTATTAGCAAAAAGCGCCAGCACCGGTTCACGCGAGCTTTTCACGCTGGCGGTGTTAGCCATGGCGCTGGGTATCGCCTTCGGTGCAGTGAAACTGTTTGATGTCTCCTTTGCTCTGGGCGCATTCTTCGCTGGCGTGGTACTGAACGAATCAGAACTTAGCCAGCGTGCGGCACACGATACGCTGCCGCTGCGCGATGCTTTCGCCGTCCTGTTCTTCGTTTCCGTCGGTATGCTGTTTGATCCGATGATCCTGCTGAACGACCCCATTTCCGTGCTGATCACGCTGGCTATTATCGTGTTCGGTAAGTCAGCCGCCGCTTTCGTGCTGGTTCGACTCTTTGGTCACTCCAAGCGAACGGCACTAACGATTTCCGCCAGCCTGGCGCAGATCGGAGAGTTTGCCTTTATTCTGGCCGGGCTCGGCATTGTGTTGGGGCTGCTGTCCGAAGAGGGACGGAATCTGGTGCTGGCTGGTGCCATCCTCTCCATCATGATAAACCCGCTGCTGTTTACGCTGCTTGAGCGCTATCTGGCGAAGCATGAAACCATTGAAGAGCAGATCGTGGAAGAAGCGATTGAGGAAGAGAAACAGATTCCTGTCGATATGTGCAACCATGCGCTGCTGGTCGGCTATGGTCGCGTGGGTAGCCTGATTGGTGCCAAGCTCCATCAGGCTGGTATTCCCATCGTGGTCATTGAGAATTCCCGTACCCGCGTTGATGCCTTGCGTGAACAGGGCATTAAAGCGGTATTGGGTAACGCGACCAAACCTGAAATCATGGACATTGCGCGTCTGGACTGTGCCCGCTGGTTATTGCTGACGATTCCGAACGGCTATGAAGCCGGGGAAATCGTCGCGGCAGCCCGTGAGAAACGTGCCGATCTGGAGATTATCGCCCGCGCGCACTATGACGATGAAGTCAGCTATATTACCGAGCACGGTGCCAACGAGGTGGTCATGGGCGAGCGGGAAATCGCCAATAGCATGATCACGTTGCTGAAGTTGGATGACCTCCCTCCTGCACCTCAGGCGTGCCCTATCTAAATAGCGACACGTTAGAGACAAAAATGGCGGGCTTAATTTGCCCGCCATTTTTTTACGCTGTGCGCCATGCCTTTAAACATCACCAGACAAGGCAACCTCGTCCCTACTCTACTTTACTCACTAACTGTTCCAGCAGGTCGATGTGCAGCGGATCGTCATTGAGCGCAGGAATATAGTGGAAAGCCTCTCCGCCTGCATGCAGGAAAATTTCACGGTTCTGTTCCTGAATCTCTTCCAACGTCTCCAGACAGTCAGCCGCAAAACCCGGGCACATAATCTGAATATGTTTAACGCCCTGCGCGGGCAGCCCCTGCATAGTTTCATCCGTGTACGGCGTCAGCCAGGGTTCACGGCCAAAACGCGACTGGAAGGTCATCATCACTTTCCCTTCCGGCAGCCCCAGCGCAGCAATCAGCGCCTCCGTGGTCGCCCGACAGCGTTGCGGATAGTCGTCTCCTTCATTGGCATACCGCACGGGGATACCGTGATAAGAGATCACTAACCTGTCCGGTTCACCATGTTCGGCAAAAGACTGCTCGACACGGTGCTTCAGCGCCGCAATATAAGCAGGATGCTCGGCGTAATCGCGGATAAAGCGAATCGCAGGCAGTTGACGATTATCACGCAGCTGTGCCGCGAGCCCATCCCACACCGCTGCGGTTGTTGAGCAGGAATATTGCGGATACATCGGCAAGACCACCAGCTGCGTTACGCCCTGCGCCAACAATTTATCCAGCGCTGAACGCAGGCTGGGCGAACCATAGCTCATGCCCAGCTCAACAGGCGTTTCCGGCATTCGTGCGGCCAGCGCCTGCTGCTGTCGACGGCTAATCACCAACAGCGGCGATCCGCCCTCCATCCACACCGATTGATAGAGCTTCGCCACCCGCGGCGAGCGGGTTGGCAGGATGATACCGCGCAGTAACGGCCACCATAGCAGACGCGGCGTATCCACCACGCGTCGATCGCTTAGAAACTCAGCCAGATAGCGCCTTACCGCCTGCGGCGTCGGCGCATCGGGTGTCCCTAAGTTCACCATCAGCACACCGTATTTCTCTTGTTTCATCGCCGTCTTCCTTTTATGGAGAAGCAGGCCTTCTCTCAGCCCGCCCGTGCGTAACATCAAGTGTCTATCCCCTAAATAATTCGAGTTGCAGGCAGGCGGCAACCGCACGAATCCCCAGGAGCTTACACAAGTAAGTGACTGGGGTGAGCAAGGGAAGCCAACGAACATGCAGCTTGAAGTATGACGGGTATATTGTAGCGAAAAAAAGCTAAACAAATACGGGTAGATACTAGGGATAACACCGATGCTATCAATAGAGGAAACCAGGTCAGTGAGGATTTCAGAACGAAAAAATGCCAGACGGTAGTCTGGCATTTCTGTGACAAGGTGGGACTCGCAGCGAAAAATTAGCCCAGAATCGTTTCCAGTTCTGCGCGCACTTCTTCCACTTTACGCGTGCCTTCCACTTTGAAATAACGCGTGTTACCCGCATCCGCTTCTTTCTGATAGTAAGAAACCAGTGGCGCGGTCTGCTGATGGTACTCAACCAGACGTTTACGCACGGTATCTTCCTGATCGTCCTTACGAATGCTCAGATCTTCACCTGTCACGTCGTCTTTGCCTTCAACTTTAGGCGGATTGAATTTTACGTGATAGACACGACCGGACGCCGCATGCACGCGACGACCAACGATACGATCGATGATCAGTTCGTCAGGAACGGCGAATTCGATAACGTAATCCACATTGATACCTGCTTCTTTCATGGCATCAGCTTGTGGAATGGTGCGTGGGAAGCCATCCAGAAGAAAACCGTTACGGCAATCGTCCTGGGCGATGCGTTCTTTAACCAGAGCAATGACCAGTTCATCAGTGACGAGTTTACCTGCATCCATGATTTCTTTAGCCTGTTTGCCCAATTCAGTACCCGCTTTTACCGCAGCACGCAGCATGTCCCCCGTGGAAATCTGCGGAATACCGTATTTTTCCATGATGAATTGAGCCTGAGTACCTTTGCCTGCGCCCGGAGCGCCCAGCAGAATAATACGCATCGCGTAAATCCCCTTGCTATGTAATATTTATAAAATAAATTTGAAAAACGCTAAACCATACCATTCCAGACGCTTATGCTCAAGGAACGGGCTCGCTTCAGCAACGCGTAGGCAGATGAAAAAAAGCCAGATACCTAAAAATTCGGTTTGTCCTCTACCCAATGTTGCCATTCAGTGTAGACGAGGAAACGTTCAATAACGCAAGGAAGCGTAAAAATCGGGGGAAAGACCCCGGTAACACCGGGGTCTGGAAGGTATCACTATCAGGCGCTTAACAGCTGATTCATACGACGAATGAACAGGTTCGGATCGTCCAGCGTCCCACGTTCGGCCAGCAGAGCCTGATCCAGCAGCAGCTCAACCCACTCGCCAAACTCCGCTTCATCAGAAACGTCAGCGGCACGTTTAATTAACGCGTGTTCCGGGTTCAGTTCAAAAATGTACTTCACTTCCGGTGCCTGTTGGCCCGCTGCGGCGAACAGTTTTGCCATCTGCGTGCTCATCTCATCCGCATCCGTCACGACAATCGCAGGCGTATCGGTCAAACGGTAGGTGAAACGCACGTCTTTAACACGCTCACCCAGCAGGGTTTTCACACGCTCAACGAACGGCTCCAGCGCTTTCTGTGCTTCCTTCTGTTCCTCGTTTTCTTCGTCAGCCAGCTTGTCCAACGCCTCATCGGCCTTGCTGACAGACTGGAAGGATTTACCGTCAAACTCGGTCAGGTAGCTCATCATCCACTCGTCAATGCGCTCGGACAACAGCAATACCTCGATACCTTTCTTACGGAACAGCTCCAGATGTGGGCTGCTCTTCGCTGCCGCATAGCTGTCTGCGGTGATGTAGTAGATCTTGTCCTGACCTTCCACCATCCGACTAACGTAATCTTCCAGCGACACCGTCTGCGCAGAGCTGTCGGATTGCGTGGTAGCAAAACGCAGCAGTTTCGCAATCGCTTCACGGTTGCTGCCGTCTTCCGCCGGGCCTTCTTTCAGCACCAGACCAAACTGCTGCCAGAACGTCTGGTATTTTTCCGCGTCGTCTTTCGCCAGCTTATCCAGCATTTGCAGCACACGCTTAGTCAGCGCATTACGCAGATTTTGCGTCACACGGCTGTCCTGCAGAATCTCACGGGAAACGTTCAGCGGCAGATCGTTGGAATCAATCAGGCCGCGAACAAAACGCAGGTAGTTCGGCATGAACTGTTCGGCGTCATCCATAATGAAAACGCGCTGAACGTACAATTTCAGGCCGTGTTTATGATCGCGGTTCCACATGTCCCACGGTGCACGAGCAGGGATATAAAGCAGGCTGGTGTATTCCTGCTTACCTTCCACACGGTTGTGGCTCCAGCTCAGCGGATCGGTAAAGTCATGGGAGATATGCTTATAGAATTCGTTGTACTCATCATCGCTGACTTCAGATTTACTGCGCGTCCACAGGGCCTGCGCCTTGTTAATTTTCTCCCAGCTAACCGTGGACTCGCCGCCTTCTTCTTCACTTTCTGTCTGAGATTCGATTTCTACCGGCAGCGCGATATGGTCAGAATATTTGCTGATGACGGAACGCACACGCCAGTCATCCAAGAACTCGTCTTCACCTTCACGCAGATGCAGAGTAATTTCCGTACCGCGATCGTCTTTGGTGATGTCGGCGATGGTGTAATCGCCTTCCCCGGCAGACTCCCAGTACACGCCTTGATCGGCATTCGCGCCCGCAGCACGGGTACGCACAGTCACTTTATCCGCCACGATAAAGGCAGAGTAGAAGCCCACACCGAACTGGCCAATCAGTTGGCTATCTTTAACCTGATCGGAACCCATGGATTCCAGAAACGCCTTGGTGCCAGATTTCGCAATCGTACCGAGATTATCAATCACTTCATCACGGCTCATGCCGATGCCGTTATCAGAAATCGTCAGCGTGCGTTTTTCTTTATCCGTAGACACCCGCACACGCAGGTCGCCATCGCCCGCATACAGTTCCGGTGCGGACAGCGCACGGAAACGTAATTTGTCTGCCGCATCGGAGGCATTGGAAATCAATTCACGCAGAAAAATTTCTTTATTGGAATAGAGCGAATGGATCATCAAATGCAGGAGTTGCTTAACTTCGGACTGGAACCCGCGAGTTTCTTGGCCTTTCATACTCATTGTTGCTTACCTCAATCCTAATATTATTCAGGCTGATTAAACTGACGATAAGTAGCAAATGGGGATAAACCAGGATGATTTCAAGGGGTAAATTTCAGCGGAAAAAGAAAACGGTGCGATGAGAGGGAAAGCAAGACTGCGGCTACCAGATAATGACGCTGGCAGCCGACAGATTAAAACCGGAAAGGCTGGCGTCCTGCGAGTGAATGGGACAGCGTTGTGCCGTCAACCATTTCCAGCTCGCCGCCAACGGGAACACCGTGGGCAATACGGCTGGCCATCACACCGTGTTGCGCACACAGTTCAGCGATATAGTTCGCCGTAGCATCGCCTTCTACCGTCGGGTTGGTTGCCAGAATCACTTCGTTGATCGATTCCACCTGCAGGCGCTCTTCCAGCCGCCCCAAACCGATATCGTCCGGGCCAATGCCATCAAGTGGCGATAAATGCCCCATCAGCACAAAGTAACGACCGGCAAACTGCCCCGTCTGTTCGATAGCCTGAATATCCGCCGGACTTTCCACCACGCAAATCTGCCCGTTTTGCTGGCGGCGCGGATTCGAACAAATCGCACAAACGTCCTGCTCGGTGAATGTCCGGCAATCGCTACAGTGGCCGATTTCGGACATCGCCCGCGTCAACGCCTGCGCCAAACGCATACCGCCACTGCGGTTACGCTGCAGCAATTGAAACGCCATGCGCTGTGCCGATTTGGGCCCAACGCCCGGCAGACAGCGCAGCGCTTCCATCAGTGATTCAAGAAGCGGACTGGTTTGCATCAGAACGGCATCTTGAAGCCCGGCGGCAGTTGCATGCCGCTGGAAACCGCTGCCATTTTCTCTTTCTGCGTTTCTGCGATACGACGAGCAGCATCGTTGAACGCCGCGGCGATCAGGTCTTCCAGCATCTCTTTGTCGTCTTCCATCAGGCTTGGGTCGATCTCAACACGGCGGCAGTTATGCGCACCATTGATCGTGATTTTCACCAGACCTGCACCCGATTCGCCCGTGACTTCCAGATTTGCCACTTCTTCCTGCATCTGCTGCATTTTTTCCTGCATCTGCTGGGCTTGCTTCATCAGGTTGCCAATTCCACCTTTACCAAACATAGTTTTCTCTCTATCACGTCGGGCTGCGCACTCGCAGCGGTTAAACAGGGCGGATACTTTCTTCGTCCAGTTCCGCATCAAAGAAACGCCGCAGCGTTTGAATCGTTGTGTCGGCCAGAATCGACTGACGCGCCTGCGCCAGTTTTTCTTCATAAATAGCCTGACGCCACTCCAGCGGCGTTCGCACCGCCGGATTGTCGTCTTCAGTAATCAATAATTCTACAGGATGCCCGTAGTGAGCCGTCAATGCGTCCGCCAGCGTCTTTTGCGCCGCTGGAGAATTCAAGTGCCGCTGGGATGAACGCAGATGCAGATGGACTTTGCCCGCCTCTTCGCTCTCTTTAAACGCATTAAGTGCCAGCTGTTGTACCAGCTTTGGCAGCGTCAGGCGATGGATTTCCGCTGCCCAGGCATCCCGCTCCAGTGACTCTTCCGCCAGCCGTGCTGCCAGTTCCGGCGTTTTTTCGTGTTCTAACGCCGAACGCAGTGCTTTTGGCGTCGCCACATCGACCTTTTCTTCATCGACTTTGTTTTGCGCCCGCCAACGATACGCTTCCGGTTTTTTAGGCTCAGAAGGAGACGTTTTCGCGTTTTGCCGTTGAATGCTGCGCTCAGTCACAGAAGCTAATCGCTCCAGCGCTGAGGTTGCCGGCCGCGTGTTGTCAGACGCTGCCGGTTCAGCCTTTTTTGGTGGCGTACTCCCCTGTTTTCGCAGTAGCTGACTGCGCGCCTGTAGCAGTTGGGACGTCGCATCAGGCAGTTCACTCTCACCATACTGCTCAGGAGAACCGCTTGAAGCAGGCGGTTCTCCTAACGGCGGCGCATACGCGGATGCATCCAGCGGTGGTTCGGGCGAATACGATGGCGTCAGCACGTCAGCCGGAGGTTCACTGTTCTGCGGTGCTGGTGTACGGGCCCTCGTCGAGGCCGTGGCAACGGCCTGCGGCACAGCGGGTTGAATAGCTGGCGCTTGTGCAACCTGAACGGGCGCTACCGGTTCAGCGATAATCTGACTGGGATGAAACGCCAGCGCTCTCAGTAGCGTCATTTCAACGCCCATCCGCCGATCTGGCGCGAAAGGCAGCTCTTTGCGGCCAATTAACATCGTCTGGTAATAAAGCTGCACATCCGCTGGCGGCAGCGCACGCGCTAAATCTCGCATACGGGCTTCAACGGCCGCGTAATCATCACCCAACGCCGCAGGCAGCAGTTGAACCATAGCAATGCGGTGTAACAGCGTCTGGGTTTCTACCAGCAGCGATTCCCAGTCCACACCCCGTGCCGCGACCTGATCTAACAGCGACATGACCTGCGCACCATCGCCTTTCGCCAGCGCCTCAATGAGTGCCAGCGGTTGTTCATCGTCCAGCGTGCCCAGCATTTGGCTGACGGAAGCGGTCGTGACCTGCCCCTGCCCCATAGCAATGGCCTGATCGGTCAGGCTCAGCGCATCACGCAAACTTCCATCGGCAGCACGTGCCAGAAGCTGCAGCGCTCGGGGTTCGCTGACGAGATTTTCTGCCTGTAATACCTGTTCCAGATGCGCGCGAATCTGTTCAACATCCAGCGCTTTGAGGTGAAATTGCAGGCAGCGTGACAGAATGGTCACTGGCAGTTTCTGCGGATCGGTGGTCGCCAGCAGAAATTTAACGTGCGGAGGCGGTTCTTCCAGCGTTTTCAGCAGCGCATTAAAGCTGTGGCGCGATAGCATGTGTACTTCGTCAATCAGGTACACCTTAAATCGTCCACGCGCGGGGGCGTACTGCACGTTATCCAGCAGATCGCGCGTATCTTCTACTTTAGTACGAGACGCGGCATCGATTTCGATCAAATCGACAAAACGGCCCTGTTCGATTTCGCGGCAGTTATCGCACTGACCACACGGCGTTGCCGTCACGCCCTGTTCACAGTTCAGCCCTTTTGCCAGCAAACGGGCAATCGACGTCTTCCCGACGCCACGGGTGCCAGAAAACAAATAAGCGTGATGGATTCTGCCTAGGGAAAGGCCGTTAGCCAGCGCGGTCAGGACATGTTCCTGACCGACAACGTGGGTAAAGGTTTGGGGACGCCACTTACGGGCAAGAACCTGATAGCTCATCAATACCGCAACAGTCGAGTTATTGAGGCGATCATGCTAACACAGCCACGCCGCTATCGGCGAGACTGTTATGATTAATGTCCGGGGAAGTCAACCAGACTATAGCAGGTGACACCCATCTCGGTCAGGCGTTGCTCGCCGCCCAGATCGAACAAATTAATGATAAAAGCGGCATCGTTGACCGTACCACCCAGACGACGAATCAATTTCACCGTCGCTTCAAGCGTACCGCCCGTTGCCAGCAGATCGTCGATCACCAGCACATTATCGCCAGCAGAGATCGCATCTGAATGGATTTCCAGCGTATCGGAACCATACTCGAGTTCATAGCTTTCGCTGATCGTCGGACGTGGCAGCTTGCCCGGTTTACGCACGGGAACAAAACCCACGCCCAGCGCTAAAGCAACCGGTGCGCCAAACAGAAAACCACGCGCTTCCGTACCGACAACCTTCGTCACGCCGCTGTTGCGGTAACGGTTCGCCAGCATCTCAATACTGGCCGCATAGGCCACAGGATCTTCCAGCAGGCTGGTGACATCACGGAACAGTATGCCCGGCTTCGGATAATCGGGGATGCTTTTGATACTGTTTTTAATTAATTCTGCCTGCTGCTGCGCTGTTACGGTCATCATAGTTGTGCCTGATAAAACGTTCTGAACATACAAATGCCGGTCACCACAAGGCTTTCATCATCATATGGCATGATGAAGAGGCATTATGACAAAGAGGAAAATGGCGACCCGTGCACGAAAACGGTCAAATCTAGTCAAAGTGACGGACAAATGCAACTATCCACACTCTGGGTGCGTATTTTTTGTATTTCCGTCACAGGATCGCCGCTTATGCTATCTTTTCGGATTCGCGCCCTGCGTTTGTTGTTCTGGATCAAGCACGGGTAAACGAAGCATGAAGGTCAACAAAATAGCCAAAATGACCAATAGCAAGATCCTGACCCAAACCAGTTTGACCAGCCAGAGCGAAAGTGCGAACGTTAACAGAATCATGGTAACCGCCTTCCATTTTGCTCCCGGCGGCAGTGCCCGATGTTGCTGCCAATGGCGCAAATAGCTGCCAAACCAAGAACGGTATAATAGCCAGTCGTGGAAACGCGGAGACGAACGGGCAAAACACCAGGCGGCCAGTAACAAGAAAGGCGTGGTCGGTAATAAAGGCAACACGACACCCAATGTTGCCAGCACAACGGAAACCCACCCTAATATAATCAGCAACACGCGATACATATTCACCTTTATACTTTGTTCGCTACCAATATGTCTTGTCTACTCAATATGTCTTGTCTACGACAATGTCCATCACACTTTATCACCACCTTGCCTGATGGATTAGTTAAGATATCCTCATGCAGTGTATTAAGGCGATGTTGGCTGACGATTATCGATACACCACGCACCGACTCGCTGAATCATCAGCCTTACCGTAAGGGAAACCCGTGAATACGCACCGATTGCTGCAGGCGCTTGAACAACAAATTACTACGCTGGCGAAAGAACTCGAACCGCTGGCGGATAAAGCCGTGCCGCAATCGCGCTTCGATCGCCAGCTTTTTAGCAGCTACGGCACCCGACTACGGGATTATCGCGCCGAAGTTGAGCAAAATTTGCATGCAATAAAACAGCTGGTCGCCGAGCAACGCACCGAACGCGTAGCATTTCTGGCAGAAAAACTGGTCAGCCAGATAGCCGCACTACAGCGCGAACTGGCAACGCAATCATTACGCAGGCAAGAGCAACATGCCGCCCCGCCACCGGAAGATGTGTACCACAAACTGGCAGAACATCAGGATTATGAACGCCGTTTGCTCTCCATGATTCAAGATAGAGAAAGCCTGCTCATCACGCAGACGCTTTTCAGCGAGCAACAGCGGTTACAAAAAGAGCTGGCGGCACTGGAAAGCCGACTATCGCGCTGCCGTCAGGCGTTGTCGCGACTGGAGCGTCAGATCGAACGCCGGGAACAAGGGCTATAGCGCAGCGGCTCGCCGAGGAAAAAGAGGAATGACGTTATGTCACTTGAAAATGCCCCACCCGAAATCAAGCTAGCGGTCGATTTGATTATGTTGCTGGAAGAAAACCAGATCGAACCACGTATCGCGCTGGCTGCGCTGGAGATTGTACGTACCGATTTTGAGAAAAAGCGCTCAAAAGAGGAGAGTGACGTTGAACTCTCTATCAAGGAGAAGTCACTTAAGTGATAAGAGGCATTAGCGCCGTGCAGCGACGGCTTACACAGCGGGTTTACGCAGCGGGTTTACGCAGCGCCGTGCTAAAATGCAGCATATCGATAAAGGCATCCACCAGTGCCGGAGCCTCCTGATCGAGATCGAAACTTTCCGGCATGAATAGCCAGTTCTCCATCACGCCGGAAAAATAGGCACGCAGCGCAATCGCTGCTCGGCGTGGATGAATGTCCGTCGGCAACATGCCCATATGAATGCACTTAATCAGATTTTCTTCAATATCGACATAGCAGGAAAGATAAAGCTCTTTGCGCGCATTATACGATTGCAACATTTCACCGACAAACTCACATTTGTGAAAAGCGATCTCCATAATGGATCGCCAGTGAGTATCACTAACCGTTAAACGCAGCATATAAATCAATAATTCACGCATTACGCGGAGTGGATTATCAGGGAATTTTGTCTGATACTCTATTTCAAACTCACTGATTTTTGACTCTGCCAGCGCCCAGATCTCATCGAAAATTTCGGCCTTGTTCTTAAAGTGCCAATAAATAGCACCGCGGGTCACACCAGCAGCAGTCGCAATGTCGGACAATGAAGTCGCAGACACACCATGCTCAGAGAACACTCTTAACGCGGTATCCAGTATCTGTTGTCGGGTTTCCTGAGCCTGTTCTTTGGTTTTTCGTGCCATGATAATTTGGTTTTTCGTGCCATAACGCTGTATTTGAAGGAAAGTGAGATTTACATACATTCAAGTATGTATGTAACATAGCACGAACATAAGACTATAGCAGCAATGGGTTTTTGGGCTTGTGATCCATTGGTCAATTTCAAATCGGACACTTGAGGTTTATCTATGAACAAAAACAGAAGGCTAACGCCTCTGGCGGCAGTTCTGATGCTTTCTGGCGGCTTAATGCTCGCAGGATGTGATGGCGGCAATAATCAGCAAGGCGGCGCACAGCAGCAGATGCCTGAAGTGGGTATTGTCACGTTAAAAACGGAAGCACTGAATGTCATGACCGAGCTGCCGGGCCGTACAAGTGCTTACCGCATTGCCGAGGTTCGCCCGCAGGTTGGCGGTATTGTCCTCAAGCGCAACTTCGTTGAAGGATCTGACGTTAAAGCCGGTGCATCGCTGTATCAAATCGATCCTGCGACCTATCAGGCAAGCTACAACAGCGCTAAAGGGTCACTCGCTCAGGCCCAGGCCCAGGCTGAAATTGCCCGTCTGACCGTTAACCGCTATAAACCGCTGTTGGGCACCAACTACGTCAGCAAGCAGGATTACGATCAGGCCGTTGCCACTTCTCGTCAGGCTGATGCGGCCGTTCAGGCTGCCAAAGCAGCGGTAGACACCGCACAAATCAATCTGGCTTACACCAAAGTCAGTTCACCTATCGAAGGCCGCGTAGGTAAATCCACGGTAACGGAAGGCGCCTTGGTGGCAACCGGGCAAGCGACGGCATTAACGACCGTGCAACAGCTTGATCCGATCTATGTTGACGTCACACAGTCCAGCAACGATTTCCTGCAACTAAAAAGAGAGCTGGAAAACGGCACGCTGAAACAAAGTGCAGGCAAAGCCAATGTCCGCCTGCTGCTGGAAAACGGTACTGAATATACCGAGGCAGGTACATTGGAATTCTCTGATGTCACGGTAGATGAAACCACCGGCTCCATCACGCTGCGCGCCATTTTCCCTAACCCACAGCACAACCTGCTTCCTGGTATGTTTGTACGCGCACGTCTCGATTCCGGCGTTAACCCGACGGCCTTATTAGTGCCGCAGCAGGGTGTTACTCGCGACCCGCGTGGCCAGGCTACCGCGATGGTAGTTGGGGAAGGCGATAAAGTGGAACCCCGTACGCTTACAACCAGTAAAGCAATTGGTGACAAATGGTTGGTTACCGAAGGCTTGAAAGCGGGCGATCGCGTTATTGTTACGGGTCTGCAAAAAATCAGACCTGGTGCACAGGTGAAAACTAAAGAAGTCGCTCAAGAAAATCAGCAGGCACAGCAAGCGCCAGCAGAACCCGCGAAGTCTTAAGACGTCCTAACAGGAGCCGGTATAATTCATGGCTAAGTTTTTTATAGATCGACCCATTTTTGCATGGGTACTCGCCATCATGGTGATGCTGACGGGGTTGCTGGCAATTGTTAAATTACCGATTGCCCAGTATCCAACGATCGCACCACCCGCGATTGACGTAACAGCAACTTATCCAGGGGCCGATGCATCAACGCTGCAAGATTCCGTGACGCAGGTTATCGAACAGAATATGAACGGTATCGATAACCTGATGTATATGTCATCAAGCAGTGACTCTTCCGGTACGGTTCAAATTACGCTGACGTTTGAGGCTGGTACGGATCCGGACATCGCGCAGGTTCAGGTGCAGAATAAACTGCAACTGGCCATGCCACTGCTGCCGCAGGAAGTACAGCAGCAAGGGGTTAACGTCCAGAAATCCAGTAGCAGCTTCCTCATGGTAGCCGCCTTCATCAGTGAAGACGGTAAAATGTCACAGGAAGATATCGCTGACTATGTGGCCGCTAACGTTAAAGACCCTATCAGCCGTACATCTGGTGTCGGTGACGCTCAGCTGTTTGGTTCTCAGTACGCCATGCGTATCTGGCTGGATCCGAACAAACTGAACAACTATCAGTTAACCGCAACTGATGTCACCGCGGCAATTCGGGTTCAAAACAACCAGATCGCCGCAGGACAATTGGGGGGGGCACCACCGGTTCCCGGCCAACAATTGAATGCCTCGATCATTGCGCAGACTCGCCTGAATTCAGCAGAAGAATTTTCTAAAATACTGCTGAAAGTCAACGCTGATGGTTCACAGGTTCGCCTTAAAGATGTCGCACGCGTTGAGCTGGGCGCAGAAGGCTATGACGTTATAGCCCGTTTCAATGGTAAACCTGCTGCCGGTATCGGTATCAAATTGGCAACAGGCGCGAACGCGCTGGATACCGCAACCGCAGTAAAAGAGGCACTGACAAAAGCAGAAGAGTTCTTCCCTGCTGGCCTGAAAGTCGTTTACCCGTACGATACAACACCTTTCGTTAAGATCTCGATCAACGAAGTAGTGAAAACGCTGGTGGAAGCTATCGTCCTGGTATTCCTTGTGATGTATCTGTTCTTGCAGAACTTCCGTGCCACGCTGATCCCAACCATCGCGGTGCCGGTCGTCTTGCTGGGGACATTTGCCATCCTCTCCGCGTTTGGTTATTCCATTAACACCTTGACAATGTTCGCAATGGTGCTCGCCATCGGGCTTCTGGTGGATGACGCCATCGTTGTTGTGGAAAACGTGGAACGTGTCATGGCGGAAGAAGGTCTGCCGCCTAAAGAAGCGACCAAACGCTCTATGGAGCAGATCCAGGGCGCGTTGGTTGGTATTGCACTGGTACTGTCTGCCGTATTCGTCCCGATGGCGTTTACCGGTGGTTCCACAGGGGCAATCTACCGCCAGTTCTCCATCACCATCGTTTCTGCGATGGTACTGTCGGTGCTGGTCGCGTTGATTTTGACGCCAGCGCTTTGTGCAACACTGTTAAAACCAATTGCTAAAGGCGACCACGGCGAGAAAACAGGCTTCTTCGGCTGGTTCAACAGACTGTTTGAGAAAAGCACGCATCACTACACCGATAGCGTAGCCAATATCCTGCGCAGCACAGGCCGTTATCTGGTCATTTATCTGCTGATTGTTGTCGGTCTGGCCTTTCTGTTCTTACGTTTGCCGACATCCTTCCTTCCAGACGAAGATCAGGGTGTTCTCCTGAACATCGTTCAGTTGCCTTCAGGGGCAACGCAGGAAAATACGCAGAAAATCATGGACAGAATGACGAACTACTATCTCGAGAATGAGAAAAGTAACGTTAAATCTGTATTTACGGTGTCGGGCTTCGGATTCTCTGGCCGTGGGCAGAATGTCGGTCTGGCCTTCGCCAGCCTGAGTGACTGGAGTGAACGAAGCGGCGCAGAAAATAAAGTTATGGCCATTGCAGGCCGAGCAAACGCAGCCTTTAGCCAATATAAAGAAGCTATGGTTTTCGCAGTCAACCTTCCTGCGATTATCGAACTGGGTACCGCAACAGGTTTCGACTTCCAGTTGATTGACCAGGCTAACCTTGGGCACGCAAAACTGACGGAAGCACGTAACCAACTGCTAGGCATGGCGGCACAACGCCCTGATACGCTGATACAAGTTCGTCCTAACGGGATGGAAGATACACCGCAGTTCCGTCTCGATATCGATCAGGAAAAAGCACAGGCGCTCGGCGTGTCGCTGTCGGATATCAGCTCAACATTGGCAACCACGCTAGGTGGTTCTTATGTAAATGACTTTATCGATCGCGGTCGTGTGAAGAAAGTGTACGTTCAGGCCGATGCGCCTTTCCGTATGCTACCGGATGACATCAAAAACTGGTACATCCGTGGTAGCAACGGACAAATGGTGCCATTCTCTGCATTCACGCAGAGCCACTGGGAATATGGTTCACCGCGTCTGGAACGTTATAACGGCCAACCATCCATGCAGATCCAAGGTCAAGCCGCGCCAGGTAAGAGTACCGGTGAAGCCATGGCATTGATGGAAAATTTCGTGACCCAATTACCGCAAGGTATCGGCTACGAATGGACGGGTATGTCCTATCAAGAGCGGTTATCTGGCAACCAGGCACCTGCAATCTATGCGATTTCACTGATTGTTGTGTTCCTATGTCTGGCAGCGCTTTATGAGAGCTGGTCAATACCGTTCTCCGTCATGCTGGTTGTTCCATTGGGGATCATCGGTGCATTGATTGCGGCAAATATGACAGGTCTTGAAAACGACGTTTACTTTAAGGTGGGCCTGCTGACAACCATAGGGCTATCCGCGAAGAACGCCATATTGATCGTCGAATTTGCTAAAGATCTGATGGAAAAAGAAGGGAAAGGACTGATAGAAGCAACGCTGGATGCCGTTCGTATGCGTTTGCGCCCAATCCTGATGACATCACTGGCCTTTATCCTCGGCGTAATGCCGCTGGTAATCAGTAGTGGTGCAGGTTCCGGTGCACAGAACGCCGTTGGTACTGGCGTAATGGGCGGGATGATTACCGCAACTGTGCTGGCTATCTTCTTCGTTCCGGTGTTCTTTGTGGTTGTCCGCCGTCGCTTCGGCAAGAAAGTAGACGACACAACAGCGCACTAAGACTGAACATACGCACATATCTACTCTAAAAGGCCGCCTAGCGGCCTTTTTTATTTCCCCACCCTTCTCCCTTCCAAATGATTAACCCGCATCAGACAACGCTGTTCACAGCGTTATCCGTGTCTATAGTGACTTAGGGGATACCGCTGCCCCAAGACAACATAATGGTTGATCATGATGCCAAAAAAGCGCAACATAATGCATATGTTATAACATAACAAAAGAGGCAAATATGAAAGCAGGTATTCATCCTGACTATCGCACGGTGGTATTTCATGATACCAGCGCAGATGTTTATTACAGGACAGGATCAACGATTAAAACCGATCGAACCATTGAGTTGGAGGGTACCAACTACCCTTACGTCACCATTGACGTATCTTCGGCATCGCATCCCTATTACACCGGGAAGCAAAAAGAATATTCCAAAGAAGGCAGCACGGCGCGCTTCCAGCAGCGCTTTGGCAACTTCTTCAAGTAATCAGAGAGGGTTATTAAATGCAGGTGCTTAGTTCGCTGCGTTCAGCAAAAAATCGTCACAAGGATTGTATTGTAGTCCGTCGTCGCGGGCGAGTTTACGTTATATGCAAATCCAATCCGCGCTTTAAGGCCGTGCAAGGCGGAAAAAAGAAAAAAGGTTAATCTTTCTCGACCCCATCCCGATACAGTCTGTGTTATGGCGTTAACAAGACTGTACGGGATGCACGCATGAAAAAACTTCTGAAACAATAAGATAACCAGTACCAACCTCGCTTATCCACTACACAATCCCTTCGCATTCCTTCTGTCATTTCTCATATTTTCAGATAGAAATAATTAAATAATCAGCAGCCGAGTTTATTCTATGCTCATTGTTACAACAAAAAATATGAGGATTAATCAAAATAGATAGCGGTAAAAACCTTACCTATTATCAGCGAACTTTACGAACGCTTTTGCTATAGTCATATATAGAATGACGTAACCGTAACCAAGACGGTACAGCTATACTTAAGGTTAAGTCATGATAGATTGGTATTTACGCCAACCCTATTTCGCGACATAGTAGAGAGTAGGAGGTATAAACATCTCTGTTGTCTCATTCATTGCGGAACAAATCACAATCGCTCAACGCTCTGTCTGTCACAACATGAATACGAAACAGCGTTAACGTTTTATCTTGCAAGTTTCATCAGTCTACCTGTTTACCAGGTGTTAACCGCAGTAACACTGAATAACGGCTTAACGGAGGGATTGATATGGATGAGTACACACCAAAACATTATGATATTGCCCAACTCAGATTCTTATGTGAGAATCTGTGTGACGAAAGCATAGCAACGTTAGGCGATAGCAGCCACGGCTGGGTCAATGATCCAACATCTGCGATCAATCTCCAATTAAATGAACTTATTGAGCATATCGCTACGTTTATTCTCACATTTAAAATAAAATACCCTAACGAAAGTGAGCTTTCAGAGCAGGTTGAAAAGTATTTGGATGATACTTACGTCTTGTTTAGCAACTATGGTATTAATGATGCTGAACTGCGGCGCTGGCAGAAGTCCAAAGCAAAATTATTCGGAATGTTCTCAGGGGAGAACGTCTGTACGCCTGCTAAAACTTAAGCAATAATTTATTTATATTTTTTAACCACCAGGTACTGTTTGCATAGGCCATTATGAAAAAAATCGACTATTTGATGCGTTTGCGTAAATGCACAACCATTGACACCCTCGAACGCGTTATTGAAAAAAACAAGTATGAACTCTCCAATGACGAACTGGAGATGTTCTTTTCCGCAGCCGATCATCGTCTGGCAGAACTGACGATGAACAAACTTTATGACAAAGTGCCTACTGCGGTATGGCGATACGTCCGTTAATTCCCAACGAAACGTATACAAAAACTGACATTAATTACACTGCGCCGATAATATTATCGGCCTTTGTTTTTATTATCTTTTTGGCGTATTAATTGAGTAATAGTTGTAACAAATTGTATTTTTAATATTAAGTGAAAATGAATTTCCCCTCATACCTCTACGTTTATTCCCTCCCCATTTATCATTTACAACAAGCGCATCGATAACATCACTAATAGTATATCCAGTGATGAAAACAGAAGAGGTAATAATTGGCGCAATTATTACCCACCAGCTAAAGATGCACGGTATCCTTCCGAAGAAACGAAGAATGGTAAAACTGAAAGTAGCAGTTCAGATCTTATGTATGCCAGAGAGCAGATTTATGGCAGAAAATTGGCGTATGGCAAAAAGCGTTGGGTTTACGCACAGAAAGAAAAAGATGAAGGCGACGATGAAGCGGCTCTAGAAGAGCAGAAATGGTGGAGGCCCTGCCAGCTACATCCCGGCACACACGTCTCCTGCTGCGGCTGCTTCCTTCCGGACCTGACCGAATCCACAGGTTAGTGTTGCGGGAGAACCGACAGGGCCTCCATTGACGACTTTATAACAGCTCGCTGATAACGACAGCGCGTCACAAAGCGGTGGGCATTATCGGCGATGGGATAAGCAATTGCAAGCTAACACAGACTAACCGTTGTTTTCTTACCCACCCCACTGTGCCACTATGATACCCAATCGGTTTAGGAACAGCAGGAACATCCGCTGATGTCAGAAGAAAACGATAATTTCCGCCAGCGCGTTTTTCAAATCGTCGCGGCCATTCCTTACGGAAAAATAGCGACCTATGGCGACATCGCTCAGCTTGCCGACTCCCCCAGGGCATCAAGGCAAGTAGGAGGAGTATTGAAACGCCTGCCGAAGGACAGCAAACTCCCCTGGCATCGGGTAATCAATCGTAAAGGCGAAATATCGCTGGTCGGTGGAGACTATGTGCGCCAGAAATCAGCGCTGCAAGCAGAGGGAGTTATTTTCAATCGTCAGGGAAAGATTGACCTTGCGAAATATCGCTGGCAATACGCGCCATAACGGCGCGTATCCAGATGAATTACCAGGTTGTCTGTGGTGCCATAGATGACGCAGCAGGCTGCCTCTGAAGCAGATGAGGGGGCTCACTCGCCGGATTGGATATCATTGATCCCTGATTCTTAGCAGGTAAAGGAACAGAAGTGACAGGAATCAGCACCAAATCAGCGTTATTTACCCCGTTGCTGATGACCGGTAAGACGTTCTCCGTCACCATCACGATGCGATTATCGATTGCAATTGCTGCACTGAGTAAGATACGTGCGTTGGGCTGAATATCAGCCGGGTTATACGGTAACTCGAATTGGAAAGGTGCCTGCTTTCCTTCTGTTCGTGTCACACGCTGAGTAATGACTTTTGAAGGCGCATCTGCCAGCGATGCATCAGACACCGTAACGGTTAACACTGCGTGGTGAGGGAGTGCAATGCGCTGACGAATATTCACCGTACCGGTTACCGCTGGCATCGCAACAGCCGGACGCTGTGAAGAAACACTGGTGACAGGAGCACCAGTTTGAGGAGAAACGCCATAATCACTCCTCTGTGCACATGCAGCCAGAGCCATCGATAACGTGATACCGCCTAAGATATGCCATAATTTCATTCGGTCAGTCTCCTTTATTATTGTCAGACTACCGGTATCGAAAACCGGCACTCCTAAATAGTATGATTCACCCAACACAATAATGATGGTGCAAAATTCCGATATTTTTCCAAAAGCCGCATATTTATTGCAGTAAAAAGCCATAAAAAGATATTTTACACATTAGAAAACAAACAGATAACTCGCCATTCTCATCCATTGGGGCCGATACCATGAGTCAACCACTACAACACCTTCTCGACCTCCTGCATTTAGAGAAGCTCGAAGAAGGGCTATTTCGCGGACAAAGCGATGATTTGGGGCTGCGCCAGGTCTTTGGCGGGCAAGTCGTAGGTCAGGCCATGTCGGCCGCCAAACAGACCGTTCCCGTCGAACGTAACATTCACTCTTTCCACAGCTACTTTTTGCTGCCTGGTGACAGCCAGAAACCGATTATTTATGACGTTGAAAACCTGCGCGATGGCAACAGTTTCAGCGCCAGACGCGTCAGTGCCATCCAGAATGGCCGCCCTATTTTTTATATGACGGCGTCATTCCAAAGCCATGAAGAAGGGTTTGAACACCAGAATGTGATGCCAGATGTTGCACCGCCAGAAGCGCTAAAATCCGAGCAGGAAATCGCACAAGACATGCAGCATCTCCTGCCGCCCCGCTTTCGCGATAAGTTTATTCAGGCCAGCCCGATTGAGATGCGCCCGGTTAAATTCCATAACCCACTGAAAGGCGAAGTCGACGAACCAGTGCGGCACGTCTGGTGCCGTGCCAGCGGCCCGCTGCCGGACGACAAGCGTATTCACCAATACCTGCTTGGCTATACGTCTGACTGCAATTTCCTACTCACGGCTTTGCAGCCTCATGGCGTTGGCTTTTTAGAACCGGGTATGCAGGTCGCCACAATCGATCACTCAATGTGGTTCCACCGTGATTTCCGGTTGGATGACTGGCTGTTATACACCGTGGAAAGTACGTCCGCATCCGGTGCTCGTGGCTTCGTTCGTGGGCAATTCTATACTCGGGAAGGTGTGTTGGTTGCATCCAGCGTGCAGGAAGGCGTCATGCGCCGCCGCCAGTAATAAACCTTACGGCAGCCGCGTAAAGTAAAAGAACCACCTCCAAAGGAGAGGGTTTAAGACGGGTAATAAAACAGGCGTGGAGTTTCCCCCACGCCTGTTTACTGTATTTGAGCATTCTTACTAATTGATGTAGGCGCTCTTATTGGTTGTAAGCGCTCTCGCCATGGCTGTTGACGTCCAGACCTTCGCGCTCTTGATCTTCAGGCACACGCAGGCCGACAATCATATCTGCTACTTTGAAGGCAACGAATGCCACCACGCCGGACCACACCAGACAAACAATGACGCTGAACAACTGAACCCAAACCTGATGTGCCATCGTCACGCCTTCTGCATAGCCAGTACCGCCCAGTGAAGCCGAAGAGAATACGCCAGTCAGGATACAGCCAACGATACCGCACACGCCGTGAACACCGAACACATCACACGGGTCATCCACACGCAGCCATCTTTTCAGTACGGTTACGCCCCACAGGCCTGCAACGCCGCCAGCCAGACCGATGATCAGTGCGCCACCCACGCCAACTGTACCCGCCGCTGGCGTGATTGCCACCAGACCGGCGATACAACCAGAGCACGCGCCCAGCAGAGATGGCTTACCACGAACCATCCACTCACCGCCAACCCATGCCAGAATCGCAGCGGCAGTAGCAACAACCGTGTTCAGGAAGGCCAGAGCAGCAATACCGTTCGCGGCACCGGCGGAACCCGCGTTAAAGCCAAACCAGCCGATATACAGAATCGCTGTACCGATAAATACCATCGGCAGGTTATGCGGTTTGAAGGCTTCTTTGCCAAAACCAGCACGTTTGCCCAGCAGGTAAGCACCAACCAACCCAGCCACTGCGGCGTTGATGTGAACCACCGTACCACCAGCGAAGTCCAGCGCGCCATCCGCAGCCAGATAACCGCCGCCCCACACCATGTGCGTCATCGGCAGGTAGGAGAACGTCAGCCACAGCGCAACGAAAATCAGCACAGCAGAGAAGCGGATACGCTCAGCAATCGCACCAACAATCAGCGCAACGGTGATACAAGCAAAGGAAGCCTGATACGCCACGTGCACGAACTGATAGAAGGTACCGCTAATGGATTCAATTCCGATGCCTTTCAGCATAAACGTGCTGAAACCACCGAAGAAAGCGTTACCTTCGCTGAAGGCCAGGCTATACCCGTAAACCACCCACAGGATACAGACCATCGCGAACGTTACGCTCACCTGCGTCATCATGGACAGAACGTTCTTAGAACGGATCAGACCGCCATAAAACAGTGCAATGCCCGGTATAGTCATAAAGAGTACCAGTGCGGTACAAATCATAATAAAAGCGTTATCCGCTTTATCAATCGTCGGTGTCGCAGCCATTGCCCAGGACGGGAGTAATGCCGCCACACCGAGACCTAATGAAGAGAGTAATTTTTTCATTTTTCCATCCCTATTTACGTATCTACGTTAGGTGTTGTTAAAGTGCAGCTTCGTCAGTTTCACCCGTACGAATACGGATAACCCTTTGCAGCTCGGCGACAAAAATTTTGCCGTCACCAATTTTTCCGGTGTACGCGGCTTTACTGATAACATCGATCACTTCGTCCAGTTGGTCATCAGCAATCGCGATATCAATTTTTACCTTGGGTAAAAAGTTAACGCTGTATTCTGCGCCACGGTAGAGTTCCGCGTGCCCTTTCTGACGACCAAATCCTTTCACCTCAGTGACGGTGAGCCCCTGGATGCCGACAGAAGATAACGCTTCACGTACATCTTCCAGCTTGAATGGTTTTATAACCACAGTAACCAGTTTCATTTGTCTTCCCCCTAGCCATTACGTTCAGGCTTTCGCCCGTCACTTGTTCGATTATGCGCTCTATGAAGTAGGTCTACGTCATAACTAAAGCAAAGGGTGTGCCATAAATGATTTATCTGGCATAAATCAGGAAAGAGAACGCGTTTCACGATGAGAAAGGACAAAAAGCAAACACAACGGGAAAGAAATGCAGGAAGAACTGGGCAAGAATTGCACTATTTTAGTGCGCAAGGGGTGTTTTCAGTGCAGTGCGGGTAAAAACCGGAATCACGATGCTTACTGATGGTGCGAAGCCATGAGCAGACTGTCAGTCTGCACCACTCCAGGCGGTGCAGACCACAGAATAACAGCTCATCGCGTCAGACAACGCAAGGTTCGGTGCTGGTGGCCGCAAGATCCTCTCCGGCCAGCTGCAATTGATACATCTGATAATAGCGCCCCTGCTGTTGCAGCAGTTGCTCATGCGTTCCCCTTTCGACGGTTTGCCCATGATGGAGCACCATGATCGTGTCAGCCTCCACAATGGTGGAAAGCCGGTGCGCGATGATAATCAAGGTTGTCTGTTCCCTGATGATACGCAACGCCTTTTGCACTGCTTGCTCCGTACCCGAGTCAATATTTGCCGTCGCTTCATCGAGAATCAGGATTTTAGGCGTTTGCACCAGTACTCGCGCAATCGCTAGCAGCTGTTTTTGTCCGGTAGACAGATTGTTCCCTTGCTCACCAATACGCGTATGCAATCCTTCCGGGAAATCCCGAACCAGCTCAGCAAGTTGTACCACTTCCAGCACGCGCCAGACGGCCTCTTCGCTGATATCGCGCCCCAGCGTCACGTTCACAAACATGGACTCCGCCAGCACAACCGGATCCTGCTGCACCATTGCCACATTTTGGCGCAATACCGCATGAGAGAGCGTAGAGAGTGGCCGACCATCAAGCCGAATTTCTCCTTCATCCGGCGTGTAATACCCCATAAGCAAACTGGCCAGGGTACTTTTTCCGCTGCCCGTATGCCCGACCAGCGCGACGAACCCGCGCTCTGGTATCGTCAGAGAAATATGCTGTAGTACACGCTTTTCTGTGCCATACGAGAAAGAGACATCATCAATATCGACGCGCCCGGTAGCCAGAGGACGCTCGTCATCGCCGTAGCCCTGCTTTGTACCATCCATCAGTTCAAAGATACGCTCGCCGGCAACGACCGCCTGCTGCAACATGGACTGCTGGGTTGTCAGTTCAATCAACGGTTCATTCAGACGGCCCAAATAGTTGATAAACGCATACAAGACCCCGACGCCAACCGACCCTATCGAGCTGAAACCAAATTGGATCAACAAACCACAGAGCACCATCGCGGCAAACAGGCTCAGCAGCGGCCGTAGCAGGAAGCCTTCCAGACGCAACGCCTTCATTCTCGCTGCATAATGCGCGTGACTGGAAGCCCCCAGTTTCTTGCCAAAACGGGCCTGCTGGCGAAACTGCTGAATGACGCCCATGCCATTAATCACTTCGTTGAAACCATCATTAATGTCGGCCAGATAGCTTCGCACCTTGCGCACAATCGGCGTACTGAAACGATGGTACAGCGCCATGACCACCGCGACCGCAGGGAAAATCATCAGCGCAATCAGCGCCATCTGCCAGCTCAGGCTGAACATCGCCACCAGCATTGCACCAACCAGCGCCGCACTGCGTAATACCGTTGATACCACCATAACGTACAGATCTTTAACGACCTCGGTGTCATTGGTGACGCGTGAAATCAGTTGCCCAACAGGTTGCGTATCGAATGTGCTCAACGGCTGGCGCAAAGCCGCATCCATCACATCAATGCGCAGTTGCTGGACGACACCGACCGCAACGCGGTTAAACAACAGCGTCTGAAAATAGTGCAGCAGTGCCGCCAGAACTTGCAGCAGGATATAAGCCATCGCCAGGCCCGCTGCAATCGCCAGCGGGAATTCGCCTTTGGCCACCAGATCATCAATAAAATAACTCACCAATATAGGCCCAGAAACTTCTGCGGCAGCAGCAACCCACAACATCAGCACACCTAACATCAGCGGTTTCCGCCAGGGTGAACCATAGGCCAACAGGCGTTTTAGGGTTGGCCAAAACTGTTGAGGGCTATTCATTTTTTCGTTCCTTCCACCAGCGGTACATCATCCAGCGCCGCCTCCAGCTGTTGATAGCGGTGCATATCCCGATACCAACCGGATTCTGCCGCCAGCGTCCGGTGTGCGCCACGCTGCACCGTTTGTCCTTGCTGCAACACCACAATTTCATTCGCTTCAGTGAGGGCTGACAGGCGATGTGCGCTGATGATCAGCGTCCGTTTTTCGCCCCATGTTTTAAGATTCTGCAAAATCTGATGTTCCGTTCGCCCATCCACCGCAGACAGCGCATCGTCCAGCACCAGAATTTCAGCATCAAGCAGCAGCGCACGGGCAATCGCGATCCGCTGTTTTTGACCGCCAGATAACATCACTCCGCGCTCGCCAACTTCAGTCTGGTAGCCCTGGGGCAAACGCAGAATATCGTCATGAACGCTGGCAAGCCTTGCCGCCTGTTCAATTTCTTGTTGCGTGGCATCAGGTCGACCCAGTGCGATGTTCTGCGCCACCGTGTCCGAAAACAAGAAAGGCATTTGTCCGACAACGGCAAAACGGCTTCGTAGTTCATCCAGCCGAATAGCATTCAATGGGCGATCGTGATAACGAATCTCTCCCGATTGGGTATCGAAATGACGCAGAATCAACGCCAGCAGCGTACTTTTCCCCGACCCCGTCGGCCCACATAATCCCAACATATTGCCCGGAGCCAGCGTAAACTGAATGTGTTGTAAGGCATCGCGGGTATTATCCGGGTAGCGAAACGCGGTGATATTCACCGCCAATACGCCCCGCTCGGCAGGCAATGATTCTTCGCCGTCTTTCACCACGAGCTCTTCTGCAAGCAGTTGACGAATACGGCTATATGCCGCGCTACCACGCTCAACGATATTAAACATCCAGGCCAGCGCCAGCATCGGCCATATCATCAATCCCAGATACATGACAAAGCTGGTCAACAAACCTAACGTCAGCGAACCGTTAATCACCATCCAACTGCCACCGCCAATCGCCAGCAAATTCGACAGTCCGACGGCAATATAAATGGTGGGGTCGAAACGGGCATCAACTCGAGCGACGTGCATGTTTTTGGCCCCGGCATCCGCCGCAACCTGCGCAAAACGCGCAGATTGATAGTTTTCCAACCCAAAAGCTTTAATCATGCGAATGCTGGTCAAGCTTTCCTGCGCCTGATCGTTAAGCGAAGAAAACGCGGCCTGTGCGGATTTAAAACGGTTATGCAACTGGGTACCGTAGCGTTTGATAAAAATCGCCATGACCGGCATCGGAAGCAGCGCCAGCAGGGTCAGTTCCCAGCTAATCTGAGTACACATGACAACCAGCACAGCACAGCCCATCACCATCGAATCGACCAGCGTTAGCACACCTTCCCCTGCGGCAAAGACCACGCGATCGACATCGTTAGTGGCTCGCGCCATCAGATCGCCGGTACGGTGACGTTGGTAAAACGCCGGATGCTGGCGACTCAGTTGACGGTAAAAATCCTCCCGTAATTCAACCGCCAACTGGTATGAGGCACCAAACAGGAACACTCGCCACACATAGCGCAGCAGATAGACCATGACGGCAGTCAGCATCATCACGCCAATCCACTTCATCATTTCGGCCATCGACATGCCGTGTTGCGTCACGCCATCGACGATCACGCCAACCAGTTTAGGAGGGAGCAATTGCAGAATGGCAATCACAATCAATAGCGCAATAGCACCCAGATAGCGCCGCCATTCACGGCGAAAATACCAACTCAGTTGAGCAAACAGTCTCACGCGGTTTTCATTCCAATAGCCAGACGGGTCATGACAGACTCAGACAAGTGATTATACAAAAGACGGATGAACGATAGATCACAGGGATAAAGGCAGAGCCGTGGTGTGTTTGATTCGTTCCATAGCAAAGCTAGATGTTACATCGACCAACCCGGGAATACCATTCACCAGCCGCTTATAGAAATCATCATAGCTTTTCATATCAGCAACCTGAACCTGCATCAGGTAATCGTATTCGCCAGCCATACGATAAAAAGCCAGCACCTCCGGCATGTCGGACACTACGCGGGTGAAGGTCTGATACCAGTCGCGGTTGTGCTGCTGCGTCTTCAATAAGACAAACGCCGTCAGCCCTAATCCCAAGCGCTCATTATCCAGCAGCGCCACCCGAGCCCGGATAATGCCTTCTTCTTCCAGACGCTTTAGGCGTTTCCAGCACGGCGTGGATGTCAGATTAACCGCATCGGCCAGCGTCTGCAGCGAAAGCGTGCAATCCTGTTGCAACATACTCAGCAGGGTGCGATCAATTTTATCCAACATAGGGCCACTCCATAGAAAACTTTTCTCTACTTTCCGCCATTGGCAGAGAAAAGCAATGTTCTTTCCGCCCCAAATTGGCTTCAACGCTCGCTGACAACATCAGAAAACCACATCACCATTCGATAATGAAAAAGCATAACGAACTGTATAATATGGTAATTCATTACCTTTTACAGAGAGTGATACGATAAACAGGCTGGTTGAGCTCTACGATTTGTGGCGATATCGACCAACAGCGTATTTTATGCCAATCAGGAGTGGCGAAAATGATGACAACAGATAAAAAGAGTAAATTCAGCACAATTGGGATGGTGCTTGGTGCATTGGCACTGCTTATTGCCGTTTCCTACTTTTGGGCAGGGCCATCAACGCCCGAAGTCACCATTGAAGAACAAATCGCAGAGAAAATTGTTTCTATCCGAGACACGACCCTAAACAGGCTGATGGGGAAAGCCCCCTCGACACAACAACCCGAGTCCCCCTTTAATGAACGACGACTCGTTATTAGCGCAACATCAGCATTAGGCTGTCTCGCGATTATTTTCGCCGTTTTCGGCTTCGCTCGCCGTGAATCTGCCAGACCGTGCATAAGCGCGGCAATGCTCGGCATCGCAGTAATCGCATTCCCTTTCATTATTAGTGCCATCAATATGGCATTTACTTTAATGGCTCTCGTAGTAATAGCCGCTGCGATTGCTATGATTTTTGGGTAACGATGCCATCATATTTCAATAGAAATAAAAACCCTAAAAATAAATTAAAGGAGTAAAAAATTCCACAAAATCACCCATAAAGAGATAAAAAGGTAATTTTTTTATCCTGAAAACTCGTTACTCTATTCGCATCACTGTCTAACCGAGTTTTCATCATGACCAATGCCTGGGTTAAAAATGCCATCAGCGCTATCGAAGCAGATTTTCAGCGTTCGGCTGATACGCATCTTATCCGTTTAACCCTGCCGGATTACCCCGGTATCTATTTTTACCTCAAAGATGAAAGCACACACCCCAGCGGCAGCCTGAAGCATCGTCTGGCGCGTTCCTTGTTTCTCTATGGGCTCTGCAACGGTTGGATTAAAGAAGGCACACCGATTATCGAAGCGTCATCCGGCAGCACTGCCGTGTCCGAAGCGTATTTTGCCCGCTTGCTTGGCCTGCCGTTTATCGCCGTCATGCCTTCCTGCACTGCAAAAAGAAAAGTTGAGCAAATCGCGTTCTATGGCGGGCGCTGCCATTTTGTCGAACAGGCAGGGCAAATCTATGCGGCATCTGAACAGCTCGCACAAGAGATGAACGGCCATTACATGGATCAGTTCACCTACGCAGAACGCGCCACCGACTGGCGCGGCAACAACAATATTGCCGACAGCATTTACCGTCAAATGGCACGTGAACCATACCCTGTCCCAGACTATATCGTGATGAGCGCAGGAACGGGCGGCACGTCAGCCACGCTCGGGCGCTACATTCGCTATCAGGGTCTGGATACGCAACTGGTCGTCGTCGATCCTGAAAACTCGGTCTTCTACGACTGCTACCAGCAGCGGGATCGCTCCATCACGGGCCCGTGCGGTAGCCGGATAGAAGGTATTGGCCGTCCGCGTGCCGAACCCTCTTTTATTCCCGACGTCATTGATAGCATGATCAAAGTGCCGGACACCGCCAGCATCGCAACGCTGTACTGGCTGGAAAGCGTATTAGGCCGCAAGGCGGGGGCCTCTACCGGCACCAATGTCTGGGGTATGCTGCAACTGGCCAAAGAAATGATGAGCCGCGGTCAAAAGGGAGCGATTGTGACCCTGCTGTGCGACAGCGGTGAACGCTATCTGGATACCTACTACAACAGCAGTTGGGTAGAAAAAAATATCGGCGACATCAGCCCTTACCTCAATGCGCTGAGCACCCCTGAGATCTCCGCTCTCATACCTGAACCCAGTCTGGCGTAAGACCACCATATTCAGCACGCAGCCACAGCGCTGAATATGGGCTATTTTTCAGGTAACATGTTTTTTCAGATAAGATTGCTTCCCAGATAACATAGCGACGTTACACCGCAGTGCGTTGCAGACGTATTGCGGCTAGCGTCACGTTAAGGTGAATGAAGAATGAAGCGTGCTGTTGTCGTTTTTAGCGGTGGACAAGATTCCACAACCTGCCTGATTCAGGCTCTGCAACATTATGATGACGTCCACTGTATCACCTTCGATTATGGGCAACGTCACCGTGCGGAAATTGATATCGCCCGGGAACTCAGCCTGAAGTTGGGTGCAACGGCGCATAAGGTTCTGGACGTGGGCTTACTGAATGAACTCGCCACCAGCAGCCTGACGCGCGACAGCATCCCAGTCCCTGATTACGACGCCAATGCGCAAGGCATCCCCAATACCTTCGTTCCAGGAAGAAATATTCTTTTCCTGACGCTCGCCTCAATCTACGCCTATCAGGTTGGTGCCGAAGCCGTCATTACTGGCGTGTGTGAGACCGATTTTTCCGGCTACCCTGATTGTCGCGACGAATTCGTTAAGGCGCTAAATCAGGCTATTGTATTAGGCATTGCACGCGACATTCGTTTTGAAACCCCGCTGATGTGGCTTAATAAGGCGGAAACCTGGGCGCTGGCGGATTACTACCAGCAACTCGATACGGTGCGCTATCACACGTTAACCTGCTATAACGGCATCAAGGGTGATGGATGTGGCCAATGTGCCGCCTGCCATTTACGCGCGAATGGTCTCGCACAATATCAAAACGATTCCGCGGCAGTCATGGCATCATTGAAGCAGAAAGCAGGATTACGCTAATACGTCACAACGCAGAGACATCACGCAATGCCAAAAACAGCAGGCCACGTCGTACGGAAGTGGCCTGCCGTGTCATATTAACGGCGAATCTCGTTTAGGTGTTCCAGCAGTTCTCCCTCCAGCGGCAGTGCTTTTTGCGTCAATAAATCGATGCAGACAAACGTCAGCGTGGCATCAGCCACGTCGCTTTCATCAGACACTCGGGTTATTTTCTGGCTGATCACACCGCTTTTTGTATTCATCTGCAGTAATTCACTATCGATACGCAGCACGTCACCGAGAACGGCAGGTCTGCGGTAGTTGATATTGATGTTCACCACAACGAAAGCAATATTGTTGCTATGCATCCAGCCAAAAGCAGGCAACGTCTCCAGCCATTGCCAACGCGCCTCTTCCAGAAACTCCAGATAGCGCGCGTTATTAACGTGCTGATAAACATCAATGTGATAACCACGAACGGTAATGAAAGTCTGCATAGCCGTAATACTCCTGTGACAAAACCAACAACTGGTATGACCTGATAACTAGCCTAGCAGAGGTTCGCAGCCCAGAGGAAATGCTCGACTGAGCTGCGACTGATATCACAGTTTTAAACGAGAGAGATTACGCTCAACCAACGCAGCTCCAATTCCTGGCACCTCAGTTAATTGATCTATCTGGGTAAAAGGGCCATTTTGCTCACGGTAGTTAACTATCGCTTCCGCTTTTTTCAGACCGACGCCGTTCATGATGTCGGCCAGCTCAGCAGCGCTTGCCGCATTGATGCTCACCTTATCCTCGTCGGCATCAGGAAGCGTTGCTTTTTCTGCTTTCTGATCTGCTGGCGCAGACTTTACTGCCGTCGACGTACCGTCGGTGGCTTTAGGTGCTGCCTGAACCAGTAATGGCAACCCAGATAAACTCATTCCAATGATTAAACACAGTGCTTTTATTCCCGATTTTTTCATGCTGTTTCCTCCTTGTGTGTGACAGCACGGCTACCTTGCCGTAGACCCATCAACACCGCAAACAGCAGAATTTAAATGTGGAAAAGGCCGCGAGAGCGGCCTTTAGTTGTTGCAACGATTTGCAAATTTTTGCGGGGCTTATTGCTGTTCCTGCGCCGCATTGCCCATCTTGATTTTCGCCTCACTACGCAAGCTGGACAGCAGAGAATCAAACAGAGCGCCCAGAGAACCTTGCTGAACCTGGCTGGCAAACTGTGTTTTCTGCTCATCGTTTAGCTGATGTGGCGTCACGCTATCCAACGCGACCAGCACAACATTACCGGCCTGATCCTGAGTAATCGCATAAGATGGCTTATCCTTCTCTGGATGTGGCATAGCAAAAATAGCTTCAGCCGTTGCATCTCCCTGAGAGATAGAAGACATCGTTTTTGCTTCGCTAAAGCTTAACCCTGCTGCTTTCAGCGCGTCGTCTTTACCTTGCTTCAGCTCAGCCAGAATTTTTTCAGCGTCTATACGAGCCTGCTGTTCAGCCTTCTGACGTTTCAATGTCTCTACAATCTCGGTACGAACTTGATCCAGAGGGCGAGTGCTTTCAGGCTTGTGCTCAGTGATACGCAGAACGAAAGCACGGTCACCGTCAACGTTAATCACATCGGAGTTGTTGCCCGCTGCACCGTTTTCCCCCAGCAGCGCACCGCTAAAGATAGCCTGCGTGACCGGTTGGAAGTTCAGCGCGGCAGGAACCTTCTCACGCGTAAACCAGTCGGTCTGTGTGGCTTTCACACCGGCAACTTCTTCTGCTGAAGCCAGAGATTCGTTGTCATTGCTGGCCGCTTCGCTGACTTTTTGCTGCAGCGCATAGTAGCCATCCTGCGCTTTCTCATGCTTCACTTTCTCAGCAATTTCAGCACGGACTTCGCTCAGCGGTTTGACCTGCTGCGGCTGAACATCATCCAGACGCACAATCAGATAGCCAACAGACGATTTGATCGCTCCGGAAACCTGACCCTTCTCCGTCAGTTTTGCCTGCTTCAGCTCATCAATCATGCTGTTTTCGTCCATCCATCCCAGATCGCCACCGTTGCGGCGCGAGATGATGTCCGTTGATTTTTCTTTCGCCAGCGTAGCGAAATCACCACCTTGCTTCAGCGCATCCAGAACAGACGTTGCATCGGCCTCATTCTTCACCTGAATGACGCTGAATTTTTTGCGCTCAGGTTGGGAGTAGTCGTTCTTGTTCTGCTCGTAGAAATCGTTGATGGCAGCATCGTCTACTTTCACGCCGTCCATGATGCTTGCCGCATCCAGTGCGATATAGCTGACTTTGAATTCTTCCGGCGCGATGAAATTGCCTTTGTTCTGATCGTAATAGCTCTGAACTTCATCGTCAGCAACCGTCTGGGCTTTCGCCTTCGCAACAATATCAATGGTTGCCAAACGGACAACACGATCTTGTGCAGCCAGTTTCACCAGATTATCGATCTCCTGCGGCAGCAGGAATGATGTATTGCCAAAACCGCGAATCAGCTGTTGCGACGTCAGTTGCTTACGCAGCATCTGAGCATACATATCCGGCGTTACGCCAAGGCGACGAACCTGATCCAGATACTTTTCATTATCAAAACGGTTGTTTGTCTGAAACGCGGGAACGTCAAAGATCGCCTGTTTGATTTGCTCATCACTGATGTTTAACCCCAGCTTGTTGGCATACTGATCCAGCAAGGTTTCATCAATGAGTTGGGAGAGTGCCTGCCTACGCAATTGCTGCATGTAACCGTCATTGCTCGCCAGAAGAGAGAAATTCTCACCCAAGGCTTCCTGCTGACGACTGCGTTCGTTCTGTACCGCCTGCTCAAGCTGTGCGCGGGTAATTTCCTGCCCGTTCACCTTTGCAGCGTAATCTCCTGAACCACCAATAAGATAATCACCAACGCCAGTTAGAACGAATGATGCGATGATCAAAGCAAGAATAATTTTGAGCACGACGTTATTTGCGGCCGTACGTAAATTGTCCATCATAATGTGACAACACTCCGCTGTAGAATGGATAAAACTCCCTGCGCTGGCCGAAGCCATGCATCCTTGCGATTGCTATAGCCCAATACAAGGCTAGGGCGCACTTAAGCTTATAACCCGCCACCAGAACGACCAGCAGCGATGTTTAGAAAGCAATATCGATGTTTGGTTTAAAAACAAAGTTTGCTGTTTTCACGTCGCCTTCGCCACGTTCTGCCGTGTGTCGGGTAGGTATAGTCCTATATAAATAAAAGGCACATCATAAAATGATGCGCCTCGTATCTTACCCTACCAATATCATTGCGTCAGGTATTGTTTGGCACCCAAAGTGGTTATCAGCCAAACCTGTGACGTAATAATCAGTTAACGGCGTCTTTCAGCGTCTTACCAGCACGGAATCCTGGTACTTTTGCTGCAGGGATACTGATTTCCTTACCAGTTTGCGGGTTACGGCCGGTACGAGCAGCACGTTCACGCACTGAGAAAGTACCAAAACCAACCAAAGCAACATCATCCCCTTCTTTCAGGGATTCGGTAACGGAACCAATAATTGCATCTAACACACGCCCTGCTGCCGCTTTGGAAATATCAGCATCTGCGGCAATTTTGTCGATCAATTGTGACTTGTTCACTCTGTCATCCCCTCTGGAATTCTCTTATCGCGTTTCAATGTCCCAAGACGCGACACGTAACTTATTATCAATACTGTCATGCTTAGCCGGTTACGGCTAAAACTAACAGTGCTCTAACTTAGCGGTACAAAAAAAAGCTGGCAAGCACGATTTCACTCACCAGCCCTGATTTTCTCAAGGGTTTTTGCGACAGGTCACTATTTTGCCTTGGCTTTGGTCTTTGCTTTAGGGGCCGAGACCACCTGCATGCCAGAAGGCGAATTCTGCAACGCTAACGCCAACACTTCCTCGATACGTTTCACCGGATGGATTTCCAGATCCGCAATCACGTTCTGTGGGATATCCTCCAGATCGCGTTTGTTGTCATCGGGAATCAATACCGTCTTGATTCCACCACGGTGTGCAGCCAGCAGTTTCTCTTTCAGACCACCGATCGGCAGTACCAGGCCACGCAGGGTAATCTCACCCGTCATCGCCACGTCGGCACGCACCGGATTCCCGGTCAAACAAGACACCAGCGCGGTACACATCGCAATACCCGCACTTGGCCCATCTTTCGGCGTCGCACCTTCAGGAACGTGAACATGAATATCACGCTTCTCGTAAAAATCAGCATTGATGCCCAATTTTTCCGCACGGGCGCGAACCACAGTGAGCGCAGCCTGAATCGACTCTTGCATCACCTCGCCTAACGAACCGGTATAGGTCAGTTTACCCTTGCCCGGCACACAGGCGGTTTCGATTGTCAGCAGATCGCCACCGACTTCCGTCCAGGCCAGACCAGTCACCTGCCCTACGCGATTTTCATCGTCCGCACGGCCATAGTCAAAGCGCTGTACCCCGAGGAAATCCTTAAGGTTATCGCCCGAAATCTGAATATGCTTAGTGGATTTATCCATCAACAGCGTTTTTACTGCTTTACGGCACAGTTTAGAGATTTCACGCTCCAGACTACGCACGCCAGCTTCACGCGTGTAATAACGGATGATGCCAACAATCGCGCTGTCTTCTACCGACAGTTCACCATTTTTCAGCGCGTTACGTTCGATCTGTTTCGGCAACAGGTGCTGTTTGGCGATGTTCAGTTTTTCATCTTCGGTATAGCCGGAAAGGCGAATGACTTCCATACGGTCAAGCAACGGCGCCGGGATGTTCATGGAGTTAGACGTCGCCACAAACATCACATCAGACAGATCGTAGTCGACTTCCAAATAGTGATCGTTAAACGCCACGTTCTGCTCAGGATCGAGCACTTCCAGCAACGCAGAAGCCGGATCGCCACGCATGTCAGAAGACATCTTGTCGATCTCATCCAGCAGGAACAGTGGGTTTTTCACGCCGACTTTCGCCATTTTCTGGATCAGTTTGCCCGGCATTGAACCAATATAGGTACGGCGGTGCCCGCGGATTTCCGCTTCGTCACGCACGCCACCCAGCGCCATACGCACATACTGACGCCCAGTCGCTTTGGCAATGGACTGACCGAGTGAGGTTTTCCCAACGCCAGGAGGCCCAACCAGACACAGAATCGGCCCTCTGATCTTGCTGACGCGGCTCTGTACCGCGAGGTATTCAAGGATACGTTCTTTCACGCGATCCAGACCATAATGGTCGGTATCCAGCATTTCCTGCGCCTTCAGCAAGTCTTTCTTCACTTTGCTGCGCGCATTCCACGGTACCTGCACCATCCAGTCGATATAACTGCGTACCACCGTCGCTTCCGCCGACATCGGCGACATCATTTTCAGCTTTTGTAGCTCTGCTTCGGCTTTCTCACGCGCGTCTTTCGGCATTTTTGCCGCTTCAATTTTACGCTTTAACGCTTCGTGTTCATCCGGCGCATCGTCCATCTCACCCAGCTCTTTCTGAATAGCTTTCATTTGCTCATTCAGATAGTACTCACGCTGGCTTTTTTCCATTTGCTTCTTAACGCGGCCGCGGATCCGCTTTTCTACCTGCAGCAGGTCGATTTCGGATTCCATCATCGCCATCAGGTACTCCAAACGCTCGGTGATGTCGAACATTTCAAGTACGGACTGTTTATCAGCCAATTTCAGCGGCATGTGTGCAGCAATGGTGTCGGCTAAGCGCGCGGCATCATCAATACTGTTCAGTGATGTCAGCACTTCCGGCGGGATCTTCTTATTCAGCTTGATGTAACCCTCAAACTGATTGATTGCCGTGCGCATGAGCACTTCCTGCTCGCGTTCATCAATCGCCGGAGAGTCAAGATATTCGGCTTTTGCAGCGAAATGCTCGCCACCGTCAGAAAGCGTCGTAATACGGGCACGCTGCAACCCCTCGACCAGCACTTTTACCGTACCGTCAGGCAGTTTCAGCATTTGAAGAATTGAGGCTACCGTCCCTACCGAGAAAAGATCGTTAATACTTGGCTCATCCGTTGAAGCTTCTTTCTGTGCCACCAGCATGATCTTCTTGTCATGATCCATTGCGGCTTCAAGGCACCGAATCGATTTCTCCCGACCAACAAACAACGGAATGACCATGTGCGGATAAACCACCACATCGCGCAATGGCAATACGGGGATTTCTATGCGTTCGGAACGCTCAGGGTTCATAGAGCTCTCTCTTAGTTTCGTTTCCGCCAGGTTATGGGAATATCGTGAAACGCGGTTTTCGCGGGTTTCATCAAATAGGTATTTGAGTATATGGGGATAAATATCTCACATTCAACGACCAGCATGCGTGTAAAAAACAAATGGGGGATAAAATCCCCCATTTTTATTTTTTGATACGCTTAATTGATTACTTATTCGCCAGAAGCTTGCTGGGTTTCATGCTTGCCATAGATCAGCAATGGCTCGGATTGACCTGCAATAACGGATTCGTCAATAACGACTTTGTCCACGCTTTCCAGCGATGGCAGGTCATACATGGTATCCAGCAGAGCGGCTTCAACGATAGAACGCAGGCCACGTGCACCAGTTTTGCGCGCCATCGCTTTCTTGGCAATCGCCGTCAGCGCTTCATCGCGGAATTCCAGCTCAACACCTTCCAGGTTGAACAGCGCCTGATACTGTTTGGTCAGAGCATTCTTCGGCTCACGCAGAATCTGAATCAAGGCTTCTTCGCTCAGCTCTCTCAGCGTAGCGACGACTGGCAGACGGCCGATAAACTCAGGAATCAAACCGAATTTAATCAAATCACCCGGTTCAACATTGCTTAACAGTTCACCTTCTGTTGCTTTGTCCGCCGAGCCTTTAACCGTTGCGTTAAAGCCGATGCCGCGACCGGTATCGGTACGCTGCTCGATCACTTTGTCCAGCCCTGCAAATGCCCCGCCGCAGATAAAGAGGATCTTAGAGGTATCAACCTGCAAGAATTCCTGCTGCGGATGCTTACGACCGCCCTGTGGCGGAACCGCAGCAATCGTGCCTTCGATAAGCTTCAGCAGCGCCTGCTGTACACCTTCACCTGAAACATCGCGAGTGATCGACGGGTTGTCTGACTTACGAGAAATCTTGTCGATTTCATCAATGTAGACAATGCCACGCTGCGCTTTCTGCACATCGTAATCACACTTCTGCAACAGCTTCTGAATGATGTTTTCCACGTCTTCACCGACGTAGCCCGCTTCAGTCAACGTGGTGGCATCCGCCATGGTAAATGGCACATCCAGGAAGCGCGCCAGCGTTTCAGCCAGCAGCGTTTTACCGCTCCCGGTAGGGCCGATCAGCAGGATGTTACTTTTACCCAGTTCGATCCCGTTGCTGCTGTCACCATTACGCAAGCGTTTGTAGTGGTTGTATACCGCAACGGCCAACACCTTCTTGGCCTGCTCTTGACCAATAACATAATCGTCAAGGTGGCGGCGAATTTCGTGTGGCGTCGGCAACGCGCTGCGCTCACGGTGGGGCGCCACTTCCTTAATTTCTTCGCGAATAATGTCGTTACACAAATCAACACATTCATCGCAGATATACACCGACGGCCCGGCAATCAGCTTACGCACTTCATGCTGGCTCTTGCCGCAAAAAGAGCAGTACAGTAACTTTCCTGAACCGTCTTTGCGCTTATCTGTCATGAGTTAAACCTCTTTTTCGTCTTTTGCCCGCAGGCCAACCACAGCGATACCGCTACAACGAACGCCGATACTTATAGCCAATACGCGTAAAATAACCTCGCACAACAGACTATCGGTCGAACACTGATTTTTAGCTACACCAGACCGCTACCAGCGGTGAATGACTACCCGCGGTTAGTGAATACGGAATCTACCAACCCGTAGTCTACTGCCTCACTGGCAGAGAGGAAACGATCGCGCTCGGTGTCTCTCTCTATCGCTTCAAGAGGCTGACCCGTATGTTTCGCCATCAGCTCATTCATCTTGGCTTTTACTTTCAGTATTTCTTTGGCATGGATTTCAATATCCGTAGCCTGCCCCTGGAAACCACCCAACGGCTGGTGAATCATAACGCGCGAGTTAGGCAGGCAAATACGTTTGCCTTTGGCACCCGCCGTCAACAGGAACGCACCCATTGAGCAAGCCTGTCCCATACAGATCGTGCTGACATCTGGCTTGATAAACTGCATGGTGTCGTAAATGGACATACCGGCAGTGATGACGCCACCTGGAGAGTTAATGTACAGATAAATGTCTTTTTCTGGGTTTTCGGCTTCCAGAAACAGCATCTGTGCCACAACCAGATTCGCCATGTGATCTTCAACCTGACCTGTCAGGAAGATTATCCGTTCTTTTAGCAGACGGGAATAGATATCGTAAGAACGTTCCCCACGCGAGGTCTGTTCAACCACCATCGGCACTAACGCCATATGAGGTGCTTGTCTTTCTTGTTCGCCACTGTATGACATTCACGTCTCCTAGATAAAATGCGTCCGGCACTCTTGTTACGTTGTTCAAGCATTGCATTCAATTCTACTAGAGATAGGGGGGGATGACTATGGAACCCTATCCCTTCACTGCTGAACAACCTATACGGCCGAGAATCCTTACCTGCTGTGCCTACTTTTCCTCTTCAGTGAGTGGGGGCACACGCATTGTATTTCAAGCTTACACTATCAATCGTTCTCTATTAAAGAACCAATTATTTTATTATTAACACGTTATCGGCATGGCAAACCTGGGGTTTAACCCCTTGCCTGACCTCATAAATTCTTTGCCTGATTTAATAATAGTGCAATTTCAGGCAGCCATTCCTCGTCTATGCGCTGATGGGGACTGGGAGGGGAAACACCAGAGATCAAGTAGGATCGAAACGATAACCATAGACATCGCACAACGCTATA